>JBDQIL010000360.1:0-5375 GCA_040264415.1 Myxococcota bacterium | reverse complement strand
TGGGCGCCCAGCGCGTCGATGGCCGCCTGGCGCTCCTGCAGGGGGCGGTCGGCGTCGGTGGCCCAGCCCACGAGGGCGTCGGCCTGGTCGGTCTCGCCCAGGGCCGCGAGGGCGTCTCGGCGCGCGAAGGGGGCCGGGCTCTGCTGGAGCTGCGCCGCCCACGCCGCGGGCGGCTGCTCGTAGGTGACCTCGGCGAGGGCCCCGCGGTCGGGGTCGAAGGCCACCCACACCGGCGCAGCGTCGAGCGCCATGGTCAGCTCGGTGTCTTCGTCTTCGAGCCAGCCCCTCGCTCGGCGCACCGTGCCGTCGGGCAGGCCCACCTCGATCTCGACCGGAAGGGTGTAGAGGGGCTTGTTCGGGGTGGCGGGCTGGTCGATCGAGACGGTGAGTAGTCCGTCGGAGAACGAACGTTTGACCGTTAGTTTGGGTGTGTGTGACAGCTCCACCCACTGCTGGAAGAACCAGTCGAGGTGGCGACCGGTGCCGGCCTCGAGGGCCCGCCGCAGGTCGTCGGTCTCCACCAGCCCGGGCCCGTGGCCGGCGACATAGCGCTGAATGCCGGCCCAGAAGGCGTCTTCGCCCAGCATCACGCGCAGCATGTGCAGCGTGGCCGCCCCGCGGACGTAGACGTGGGAGTTGTCGCCGACCCCGGCCCCCGCGTGAAAGCGCCGGGCCATGGGGCCGCCGCCGCTCGCCCGATCGAAGGCGCGGTCGATGCGCTCGGCGTAGCTCTCGGGGCCGTGGGCCGCACCGAACCAGTCGGCGGCCATGAAGGTGGCGAAGCCCTCGTTCAGCCAGAGCTCTCGCCAGGTGCGGCACGTGAGCCAGTCGCCGAACCACTGGTGGGCCAGCTCGTGGGCGACGATGCCCTCGACGTGGGGGCGGGTCTCGCCCACGGTGTCGTCCACCAAGAAACGCGCGCCGAAGGTGCTCGCCGACGTGTTCTCCATGGCGCCGTACATGAAGCGCTGCACGAAGACCTGCCGGTACGATCCGAAGGGGTAGGCCAGGCCCGTGCGCTCGCCGAAGTGCGCCATCATGCCGGGGAGCGGATCGAGCACCCGGGCGACCGCCTACTGGGGCGTGTCGGGAGGGACATGGGCGATGAGGCTCGGGTCGCCGGGGTGGGTGTGGGTCTCGTAGGGGCCGACCGCGACCATCACCAGGTAGTTGACGAGCTCCTGGCCCGAGTTGGTCACCACCTGCAAGCCGTCGGGGCCTCGAATGTCCCCCTCGTAGACGAAGCGGTCGTTGGGGTGGTCCCACGACGGGAACCAGTAGCGGTGCCACTCTCCCTCGCCCTGGGACCAGATCTCGTCGTACTGGTCGGGGCCCCCCTTCTCGGCGCGGCGGAAGTGCAGGCCCGTGTCGGGGTGGGCCGAGTAGGTCACCGCCACCTGCGCCTGGTCGCCGTCGACCTCGATGAGCAGGCGGTCGCCCTCGGTCCACCAGCGGGTGGTCGCGCCGTCGATCTCGACCGCCGCGATGTCGAGGTCGACCTGGTGGAGGATGAGCGGGCCGGGCCAGAGCCGCCGCACCTGCACCGTGGCCGTGCCCTCCACCGCGCCGTCGAGGTCGAGGTCGAGGTCGAGCTGCAGCCGCTCGACGTCGAAGTTCCGCTCCGGCGCGATGCCCCCGCGGGCGTCTGGCGTGAGCGGCGGGGCGGGGGCGGCGGCGGCGAGGGTCGCGCCGAGCAGCGTCAGCAGAGACATGCGGGCTCCGGGCAGGCTGGCCCTCTATCGCGAGCGTGGCCCGTGACCGCCTCAGCCCCGCGCGCTGCCCCTGGACCGGCGGATTCGGTCGCTCACCACGGCCATGAGCGCTGAGACGTCGCCCGGGCCGCTGAAGAGGCAGGTGCGCCCGCCAGCGCTCCATTCGACGACGCCCCGCGCGCCGTCTTGAAAGCCCCGGACGCGGACGCCTTGGACCTCGACCGTCTGGTCGGGGCGGCTGTGGGTGCGCAGGTTGGCGTAGATCTGGCAGACGTATCGCTGGCCGTCCTTCTCGTAGACCAGGGCCACGCCGGGCGGGCCGTCGCTGACCACCCCGCCGATCAGCGCGAAGCCCCACGACGACAGGTCGGGGGCGTGGGCCAAGGCGGGCGGCACGCCGGCGTCGCGGAAGGCCCGGGTGAGCGCCTCTGAGCCCGCTGCGGCCGAGATCAGCGGCGCCGAGGCGTGCGCGGCCCGGTCGTGCTGGGCCAGGAAGCCCAGCTCGGCTGGCGGCGCGGCGCCCTGGGAGAGCCCGAAGGCGAGGAGCGCGGCGGCGGCTGCGAGGCCCAGGCCCAACCCGGGCAGGGGCGACGCGGTGGGGCGCAGCGGCGTGGCGGGCGGCAGGGGCGCGCCCGAGGCGGTCGGCGCGGTCTCCGTGGCGGGCTCGGCGGGCTCGAGGTCCGGCTCGTCCGCGGTCCCCGCGGCGGCCTGCAGGTCGGCCAGGTCGAAGGCGAGATCGCCGAGATCGGGGAGCTCGTCTCGCAGGAGGGCCAGCGCCTCGTTGCAGGCGTCGCGGCCGCGCCCCAGCGTGTGGAGGCGTCGAGCGAGGCTCGGATCGGCGCTCAGGGCGGCCTCGATCTGCGCCGCGACGCCCGGCGAGAGGTCACCGCACACGTAGCAGGGCAGCAGCGCCTCGATGGTCTCGCGGTCGAGGGTCATGCCGGCCCGCCGGACACCACCGCGAAGGCGGCCACCGACCGCGCCGCCCGGAGCTGCTGCTCGTCGACCGTCAGCAACTCGGCCAGCGTCGCGGCGGAGCACCCGAAGAGCAGGTCGGCGACATAGACGAGGCGCACGGTTGGGTCCAGGGCGGAGAGGCGCGTGCGCACCTCGAGGTCGGTGGGCGCGCGAAGGGTGGGCGGGACGTCGACCTCGATGCCGACCGGCGCGGGCAGTTGCAGCGCGTCGCGGAGCGTCGCGAAGACATGGGCGCCGAACAGACAGCAGACCGCGTGGCGGTGGTCCCATCCCCGCACCGATTGGGGGAGCTCCCGGTAGATTCGCGCGAGCAGCGCGACGGCTCGGTCGCGCTCCGGCTCCATGGCTCGGCAGGCGGTCCAGGCCGCGTCGCGCCAGTCTGCCCAGAGCGCCGCGAAGGCCGCCGGCTCTCCAGCACAGAGGCGCTTCAGCAGACGGCGCTCAGCCAGCGACGCGACGTTGTGGGCTTCGGCCGCCACCAGGGCTCCGTCGGTGAGGATCGCTGGGTTCATACCACGGTCTCTGCGGGACACCGGCCCGAGGCTGGGAGGCATGCGGTAGAGTCGGGCCACTCCCGGAGCTCCCATGCCTCGCGCTTCGCTGTTGGCCGCCATGATCCTCGTCGCCTGCGCCGGACCCGAGGCGCCGCTCGAGGGCATCGACGGCGACTACTCGCGCGTGATGCGTGATCTCGCGGTGGCAGACCGAGACACGGCCCGCAACGTGCGCAACAAGGAGGCCCGGTCCCGCAAGGGTGAGGCGGAGCGCGCCCGGGTGGCGTTCTTCCGCGACCCCGATGTGCAGGCGCAGATCGCCGCCGCCCGCGCCGCCGACGCCGGCACGCCGCTCCAGATGACGGGGGAGCGTTGGTGGCGCGAGGCGCTCACCGCCAGCTCTTGGACCGAAGAGGAGAAGGCCCAGGAGACCCGCCTGTTGGGGCGGCTCGAAGAAGCCCGCAGCGTGTCCGCCACCTGGACCTCGCCCGACGGCGCGGCTGAAGTGGGGCTCGATGAGGCGTGGAAGGAGGTCAGCCGGGTCGCCGACGGGCTGCCCGAAGACCAGCGCGCGTCGCTCGCCGCCGAGTACGTCAGTCACCGCATGTTGGTGGCGGGGGCGCCCCTCCAGGAGCTCGTGAAGCTCCGAAACGACGTCGCGCGCCGGGGCGGCTTCGCGAACTACTGGGAGATGGCGCTCGCCGCCCAGGGCCTCACGCCCGGCGACGTCGATCAGGTGGTCGCCGAGCTCAGCGCCGTGGTGCAGCCCGCGAACGTCGCCATGCGACAGCGCATCGCCGCCGAGGCGGCGGCCCGCGGGGTGGCAGACACCTGGGCCAACCGCCCCATGCTGCGGCGCGCGGGCGGGCTCGAAGCTGGCCGCGACGAGGCGCGGCACTGGTTTGACGCCGACCTGGCCGAAGAGCGGGTCATGACTGCGTTTCAAGACATGGGCCTGTCCACCGACGGCTGGCAGGTGCACTCCGGCCCGCGCCGCTACGTGCGCCCTGGCGTCTACGGCTTCCCCATCCAGCCGCCCGAGTTCGTCGCCATCGTGATGAGCAACGACGAGCGCTGGTCGGTGTGGCAGTACGAGGCGCTGGCCCACGAGGGCGGACACGCCGCGTGGTGGAACAACCTCGACGAAGAGCACGCCGCCTCGCCGGCCCTGTGGCAGCCGCCGGCGCCGTGGTTCGAGGGCTTCGCCCAGTTCTTCGAGCGGCAGGTCTTCACGGAGGCCTTCATGGAGCGCTACGTCCCCGAGGTGCCCGCCGAGCAGCGCGCCTCGCTGGTCGCCTGGCGCAGCCGGCATCTGGCCGAGTGGATCACCGACAGCATCGTGCGCACCCAGGTCGAGCGTCGCCTGTACGAGGATCCGGCCAACCTCGAGGCGGTGACCCGCTTCGCCGCCGAGACCCGGAGCGCGCTCACCGCCGCCCCAGCCGCCCCCGTGGCCGAGGGCGGGCTGCACTTCAGCGAAGATCTGCTCAGCCCGATCATCTGGAACTACCCGGCCTACAGCCAGAACTACCTCTTCGCCTACCTGACCGAGGCGGCCCTCGACCAGGCCATCACCCTGCAGGTGGGGCCGGCGGTCGGCAACCCCAAGGTGGGCCCGCTGTTGGTGGACGAGCTGGTGAACGCGCCGGTGACCCAGAGCTTCCGCGAGGGCCTGGTGGGCCTGCTGCGCAGCGAAGATCTGGCGAGCACCCTGCGAGACGACCTCGTGCCGGTCGCCCCGACGCCCCAGGCCCCGGACGCTGCTGCAGAGTAGGCGTCGCCGGCGCGCGCGCGTCAGCGGGCGAGCCACGCCCCGTCTGCGGTCGCGCCCGTCGGAAGCAGGCCGATGCCCACCAGATCGCTGGCGACGGTGTCCCAGCGGGCCTGCGTCATGGCACCCAGGCCGTCGGTGCCGGTGACGAACGGCCGCTGGGCCTGGGTGATGCAGGCGAGCAGGCTGGCGTCGAGCTGGTCGTTGGCCTCGGCGATGGCCGCGTTCGCGCGGTCGGGTGCGGTCAGGTAGGCCTCCCAGGCGGCTTGGGTGGCGGCCACGAAGCGGTCGGCCCACGGGGGGGGCGGGTCGGCGAAGGCCACGAGGGTGCCGTAGGGGTTCCAGCCCACGTCGGAGCCCTTCAAGAACGTGATCTCGGCGCCCTTGGCCC
Source organism: Myxococcota bacterium (assembly GCA_040264415.1). Lineage (GTDB taxonomy): Bacteria > Myxococcota_A > UBA796 > UBA796 > UBA2385 > M30B51. The sequence continues at coordinate 29 of JBDQIL010000360.1, read as the reverse complement.
GCGCGGCGCAGGGCTCCGCGGTGATGAAG
>JBDQIL010000359.1:0-5389 GCA_040264415.1 Myxococcota bacterium | reverse complement strand
GCAGCAGCGTGCCGGCCTCGTAGCGCCGGATGTCGGTGGGGCTTCGGGTGGCGAGGCTGTGAATCCGCACCCGGACCCCCGCGTCGGTGGCCCGCCCCACCTCTGCGAGCAGCGGATGCGCTTGCATGATGGCGTCTTTGAGCGCGCGCGGCGTCGGGTTGGTCGGCGAGCTGCAGCATCGCGTGCACCAGCTCGCTGGTGTCTTCGAAGGCTTCGTCGAAGGCGTCGAGCGCGGTGGCGCGGGCGAGGCTCGTCGGCCCGGGCGGGGCCCGCTCCTTCAGCGCCGCTGCGAGCGCATCGCAGGCCCCCTTAAGGACCTCGAGTTGCTGGTCTGGCCACCCGTCTGGGTGGTGCCCGCCCCAGGTGGCGAAGAAGGCGTCGAGGGCGTGGGCGCTGCCGCGCGCGCGGGTGAGCAGCGCCGCCGAGCGGCGGGGGAGGGGGCGCTCGAGGTCGGCCTTCTCGATGGCCAGCATGCCCACGTCGCCCGACAGCGCGCCACGGAGCGCGCGGAGGGCCCGCCGCAGCGCCTGATCGGCGGTCCAGGTCGCGGCGTCTGGATCACCGGCGAGCTGGTCGAGCGCCGCGAGGATGCGGCTCCGGGCCACCAGCACCTCGGCGTAGCCCTGCATCAGCTCGCGCACGTTCTCGGCTGCCTCGGCGGCAGTCAGCGGCCGCTCGGGGTCGTCGGCCTGGGCGAACCAGGCCGCGATGGCCTCTGCGTGCTCGTCCACCACACCCAACAGCACGCACGCCGACCGCAAGCGACCGGTGACGAGCGGGCTGTGCATGGGACCTCCGGGCCCCGACGCTACACCCCCGGCGCGCTCGGGGGCCAGCCCGATCAGAAGTCGGCTGACCGGGGGCTGCGCGGGAAGGGGATGACCTCACGGATGTTGTCGATGCCGGTCGCGTACATGATGGCGCGCTCGAAGCCGAGCCCGAAGCCCGCGTGGGGCACGGTGCCGTAGCGGCGGAGATCGCGGTACCACCAGTAGTCGTCGACCTCGAGCCCGACCTCGCCGATCCGGCGGTCGAGCACAGCGAGCCGCTCCTCCCGCTGGCTGCCGCCGATGATCTCTCCGATCCCGGGGGCGAGCACGTCCATCGCTGCCACCGTGGCGTCGTCGTCGTTCAGCCGCATGTAGAAGGCCTTGATCTCCTTCGGGTAGTCGCGCACCACGACCGGGCGCCCCACCACGTCTTCGGTGAGGTACCGCTCGTGCTCGGACTGCAGGTCGGAGCCCCACCGCACCGGGTACTCCCAGTCGCGGTCGGCAGACTCGATGTGTTGGATGGCTTCGGTGTAGGTCATCTCTTCGAAGGTGGCGTCGACGAAGGTCTCGAGCCGGGTCCGCACGCCCCGGTGCACGAACTTGTCGAAGAAGGCGAGATCGTCGGCCCGCTCGTCGAGCACCGCCCGGAAGATCGACTTGAGGAAGGCCTCAGCCAGCTTGATGTTGTCGTCGAGATCGGCGAAGGCGATCTCGGGCTCGATCATCCAGAACTCGGCGAGGTGGCGCCGGGTGTTCGAGTTCTCGGCGCGGAACGTGGGGCCGAAGGTGTAGACCTTGGACAGGGCGAGGCAGTAGGTCTCGACGTTGAGCTGGCCGGACACCGTGAGGTGGGCCTTGCGACCAAAGAAGTCTTCGCCGTAGTCGATGTCGCCCTGGGGGGTGCGCGGCAGGTTGGCGAGGTCGAGGGTGGACACCTGGAACATCTCGCCCGCGCCTTCGGCGTCGTTGGCGGTGATGATGGGCGTGTGGATCCAGTGGAAGCCCTGCTCCTGGAAGAAGCGGTGCACGGCGTAGCTCAGGGTGTTGCGAACCCGGGCCACGGCCCCGATGAGGTTGGTGCGTGGGCGCAGGTGGGCGTTCGCGCGCAGGTGCTCCATCGTGTGGCGCTTCGGGGCCATCGGGTAGGTCACCGGATCATCGACGCCGCCGATCAGCTCGACGGCCGTGGCCTGCAGCTCGACGGTCTGGCCCTTGCCCTTCGACGCCGCCAAGACGCCGGTGACGCGCACCGACGCGCCCGCTGTGGCCTGGAGCACGTCGGAGGCGTAGTTGGGCAGGTCGTCGCGGGCGACCACCTGCAGGCTGGCGAAGCACGAGCCGTCGGTGAGCTGGACGAAGCTCAACCCAGCCTTCGAGTCGCGGCGCGTGCGCACCCAGCCTTCGGCGGTGACGGTGGCGCCGACGGCGGCGCCTCCGGCGAGGAGATCGACGATGCGGTGCTGCTGCACGGGGTCCTCCATGGCGCGGTGGCGCCGACGGAGGGACTAACCGGGTCTGGCCGACCTACGGCAGGCTGGCCTGGAACTGCTCCCACTCGTCGCCGTCGTTCGACGGGGTGGTGTCGCACCCCAACGCGTCTGCATAGTCGGTGATGTCGTTGACCCGATTCTCGGGGGACGGGTGGGTGCTCAGGAACTCCGGGCCGCCGCCGGCGCCTTCGGACTCGAGCTGACGGAAGAAGCCCGCGGTGCCGTCGGCGGCCCAGGCGGTCTCGCAGAGGTACTCGACCGAACGGTCGTCGGCCTCGGCCTCCGACGTGCGGCTGAACTTCAGCCCCACCAGCCCGACCGCGAGCTCTGCGATCAGGCTGGGATCGTTGCCCAGGATGACCTCGAGCAGCACCGAGATCCCGTAGGCCTTGGTGAGCTGCTCGGTGGAGTGCCGCTCGGCGGCGTGGGCGAACTCGTGCCCCATCACGCCGACGAAGTAGTCGTCCTCTTCGAGGTACTGGATCAGCCCCGTGTAGACCCAGATGTAGCCGCCCGGCGCCGCGAAGGCGTTGAGCGTCTCGTCGTCGTCGACCAGGTAGATCTCCCAGTCGAAGCGGTCGTCGTACTGCACCTCGCCGGTCGCAAGCAGCTCGTCGCGGACCATGTAGAGGTACTCGTACGACTCGGGCGCGTCGCCGTAGTCGAGCACCGGGTAGGTCTCGGGGTCAGCGAGGATCTCGTCGCGGAGCTGACGCCCCAGGTCGATGTCGTCTTGGACGGAGAAGATGTTGAAGCTGCCTTCGGTGCAACCCGACAACAGGGCGGCAGCGAACAGGGCGCGGGGCGGTGTGGGCATGGTGCAGGCTCCTCTCTTCATGGGACGGGCCAGCCGGAGCGATCTTCACCAGGGGTGCCCGGTCGGCTACGGGGTCTGCATGCTTGTAGCCGATACCGACCTCGATCCGAACGCCATCGCCCGGCTGCGCCTCGATACGCCGGGGGTCGATGGCGCGACCTTCCTCAACAGCGCCGGCTCGAGCCTGCCGTCGCGCGCGGTGATTGAGGCCCACGTCGGCCACCTCGCCCTCGAAGCCCAGGTCGGGGGGTACCGCGCCGCCGAGCTCGCGGCCGATCGCCTGGCCGACACGCGGGCCGCCGCGGCCGAGCTGGTGGGCGCCGCCCCCGACGAGATCGCCTTGTTGGGCAGCGCCACCGACGCCTGGCGGCAGGCCTTCTATGGTCACGACTTCGCCCCTGGCGACGCGATCTTGACGGCGCGGGCCACCTACGGGAGCAACGCCATCGCGATGCTGCAGGTGGCCCGACGGTCCGGCGCCCGCATCGAGGTGATCCCCGACGACGCCGATGGGGTCGCCGATGTGGCCTGGCTCGAGGCCCGGCTGCACCGCGCCGCCGCGCGTTTGATCGCGCTCACGCACGTCCCGACTGGCGAGGGGCTCGTCAACCCCGCCGAGGCGGTGGGGCGCGTGGCGCGGGCGGCGGGGGTGCCGGTGCTGCTCGACGCCTGTCAGAGCGTCGGCCAGCGCGTGCTCGACGTCGACGCCTTGGGCTGCGACATGCTCACCGCCACCGGCCGCAAGTTCCTGCGTGGGCCGCGGGGCAGCGGCTTCTTGTACGTGCGGCGCGGCTACCAGGCGTCCTTCGAGCCGCCGATGCTCGACAACATCAGCGCCCGCTGGGTGGCCGACGACCGGTACGAGGTGGTGGCGGGGGCCCGCCGCTACGAACAGTTCGAGGGCGCCATCGCCGCGCGGGTCGGCCTGGGCGTCGCGATTCGGGCGCTGCTCGACCTGGGGCCGGCGGCCGTCGAGCGCCGCATCACCCAGCTGGCAAGCCAGCTGCGGGAGCAGCTCTCGGCCACCCCTGGCGTCACCGTGCACGATCGGGGCCGCGCGCAGTGCGGCATCGTGACCTTCTCGGTGGCGGATCGGCCGGCTGCACAGGTCAAGGCCGCGCTTCGCGAGCGGGGCGTCGAGCTGTCGGTCACCGAGGTCGCGAGCTACCGCATGGGCATGGCCCACCGGGGCCTCGACGCGGTGGTGCGGGCCTCGCCCCACGTCTTCAACAACACCGCTGATCTGCGCCGGTGTGTAGAGGGGGTCGCCGCGGTGGGGCGTTGACCGTGGCTACTCGACGTCGACCTTGATGTTTCGCTTGCTGCCGCGCCGGGTGACGTCGACCTGCAGCGCGTTGGCGCCCTGCAGCGAGTTCCAGGCCTCCATCGCGGCCGACATCGAGGTCATGTCGTAGCCGTTGATGGAGTGCACCACGTCGCCGCTGCGCAGGCCGAGCTTGCGGCCCAGCGAGTTGCGGCGGATGCCGCTCAGCCGGTAGCCATCGACGTCGCCGTCGGGGCCCTTGTGGGGCACCGCGCGACCGAGCTTGGCGAGCTGGGAGGGGTCGGCGGCGAGCTTGTCGATGACCTCGCGCTCGATGGTGAAGTGGTCGTTGGCCAGCTTCTCGACGCCGTCTTCTTCCTCGTCGTCGCCCTTTGAGGAGGCGGAGACGGTCTTGGTGGCGCCCTCTTCGGTGGCCATCGTGAGCACCTCAAGCTGCCCGTTGGCCCGCTTGAGGGTGACCTGCCCCTGCTCGATGGAGACGATCTCGGCGTCGGTGTTGTCGATGGTGTCACCGATCCCGTAGCCGGCAGCGTCTTGGATGACGCGGACCGTCGCGCCACCACCGCGGTTGCGGCGGCGGCGGCGGCGCCGCGCGCGGGGGCTGTCGTCGTCGTCGGAGCCCGCCTTGGCGACCGACCGGGTGCCTTCGCTGCCGATCCAGGCGGAGCTGTACATCACCGGCTCGACCACCAGGGTGGAGACCAGGATGAGGTCGAGGTCGGTGGCCGTGACGTCGCCCGTGGGCTCGGCGGTGGCGGCGGCGGCGCCCACCTTGGTCGAGTCGAAGATCGACCGCTGGACGACCGGATCGATCAGCGTGCGCTTGGTGGGCGCGCGGCGGGGCCGCGAGCGGTCGACCGTGTCGGCGCGATCACTGCTGCCGATTTTGGCGGCGAGCACATCGAGGGCAGAGGCGAGCTCGGGCGGGGCGAACTGGGGGCGCACGGCGATGGTGACGCCCCAGCCCGCGAGCCACGACGTCACCGCGATGGCGCCGAAGAGCGCCAGCATGCGGGCTGGGGCG
>JBDQIL010000358.1:0-5390 GCA_040264415.1 Myxococcota bacterium | reverse complement strand
GTACATGGCCTCGTCGTGGCCGTGGTAGTGCGCCACCGCCTCTTCGGGCGAGCGGGCCGCCAAAAAGCGGAAGCCGTCCATTCGGAGCATGGTCACCTCGAGGGGCGGACTGTCCGCCGCCGGCTGGGGCCATAACCGACGGCGCGACCTTGCGACCGGTCGAGGCCGGCACTACAGCCCCACCTTGCTTTGACGGAGCCACCGATGCCGCTCACCCTCGGGACCCACTGGGGCCCCTTCCACGCCGACGACGTGCTCGCGTGCAGCCTCATCCGCGTCTTCATGGACGCCGACGCCACCGTGGTGCGCACCCGCGACCCAGCCAAGCTGGCCCAGGCCGACATCGTCTTCGACGTCGGCGGCAGCTTCGATCCGGAGACCCTGCGCTTCGACCACCATCAGGCCAGCTACACCGGCCCGCTCTCGTCAGCCGGCATGGTGCTCAACTGGCTCGAGAGCGCCGGGCATGCGCCCGCTTCCATCGCCGCCCGCCTGCGGGCCGACCTCGTGGAGTGGGTGGACGCGGTGGACAACGGGCGCCGAGAGCCCATCGCTGGCGTGCTCGACTACACGCGCATGGTCGCGGCCTGCAACAAGGGCTCGGGCACGATGGCCGAATTCGACGCCGCCTTCGAGCGCGCCGTCGCCATGACCGTGCCCGTGCTCTACGGCATCTCCGCGGCCGTCCGCGAAGAAGAAGAGGCCGCCCGGCAGGTGCTCGCCGCCATGCAGGCGGCGGTCGACGCCGACAGCAACCTCATCCTGCTCGACCGCTACCTGCCGTGGAAGGGCACCTACTTCGCCAACGGCGGCGCCTCCCACCCCACCGAGTTCGTCGCGTTTCCGGGCATCGACGGCTCCTGGCGGGCCTGCGCCATCGCCCCGGAGGAGGGCTCGTTTGACCAGAAGCAGCCGCTGCCCGAGGCCTGGGCCGGCCTGCGCGACCAGGAGCTCGCCGAGGTCAGCGGCGTGGCCGGGGCGAAGTTCTGCCACAAGAACCGCTTCATCGCGGTGTGGGACACGCGGGAGCACCTACTCGCTGCGCTGGTCGCCTTCGACGTGGTCCGCGGAGTCATCGACCGCTGAGCCGCCCGACAGCGGGCTGCGCGCCACGAACCCACAGGCGTGCCCTCCGTAGGGATGGAGCAGCTCCAGCCACTCGGCGTGGAGCTGCAGGCGAGGGGCCCGATCCAGGGCCTCTGGCGGCGCATAGAAGCGGTCGCCCAAGATCGGGTGACCGATCGCGGCGAGGTGCACCCGCAGCTGATGGGAGCGCCCGGTCTCGGGGGTGAGGGCCAGCCGGGTCGCGCCTCGCGCGCGCGCGACGACCCGCCACCGGGTGTGCGCCCGGCGACCGCCCTGGGCATCGACCACCGAGCGCGGCGCGCCGGCGACCCGGGAGAGCGGCAGCGTGACCTCGCCGCGCTCCCCCTCGACCTCTCCCCAGACCCACGCGTCGTAGCGCTTCGACACCGAACGCTCGCGGAACTGCTGCTGCAGGGCTCGCTCGGCCTTGCGACGGGTGGCGAAGGCCAACACGCCCGAGGTGTCGAGGTCGAGGCGATGGACCGCATAGACCACGCCGAAGCGGGCCTGCAAGCGCGAGAGCGCGCTGTCGCGATGGGCCGGATCCCGCCCCGGCACGCTGAGCAGACCAGAGGGCTTGTCGATCACCACCAGATCGCGGTCGTGGTGGAGGATGGGCAGCGGCCCGACGGGCGGACGGTAGACCCAGTCGTCCACGCCTCAGGCCAGCCCGAGGACGTGCACGCCGCCGCGCTGATCGCCCACCAGGAGTCGATCCTCGACCCAGGCGGCCCCGTCGCCCGGGGCGTCGAGCGTGACCGAGCCCTGCACGGCCCCCTGGGCGGTGACCACCGAGACCCGACCGCTCTTGCCCAAGGCGAACCACAGCCCGGACGGCCCCGGCACGAGGCCGACCAGCCCTGCCGGATCGACCGAGACCACCGCCTGTGCCGCGCCAGCCCGGCTCCACCGACGCACCGTACCGTCGAGGCTGGCCGACAGCAGACCGTCCGGCACCGGACAGACCGCGAGCACCGGTCGCTCGTGGCCCTCGAGGCGGGCTTCGAGGGGGCCGCCCAGGGCCGGCGCGATCGCCAGGGTGTGGTCGTAGCTGCCAGTGACGACCCGCCCGCCGTCGAGCACGGCGAGGCAGCGCACGCGGTCGTCGTGGTCAGACCGCTCGACCACGGGCAGAAGCGTGCCCGGGTCCCAGACGCGCAGGGCGCCGTCGGCGCCACCGGTGACCGCCAGGCCCGCCGACGGCAGCCAGCCCAACGCAGTGAGCGGCCCCTGGTGGGCGCTCACGGGGGCGCCATCGGGGCGCCCGTCGGCGGTCAAGCGCGCCAGCGAGCCGGCCGTGTCGCCCACCAGCAGCCGACCGTCGGGCAGCTCCAGCAGACGCTGGAGGCCGGCGCGCCCGCGCCGCCGGGTGGCCTGCAGCTCGCCGGAGCGCGACCAGCGCCGCAGCGCGCCGTCCCGGCCAGCGGTCCAGATCGCAGCGCCGACCGGCAGCAAGGCGCGCACCACAGAGCGGTGCCCGTGGAAGGCGGGCCGGGGACCCGGGGCGCCGGGGTCGTGGCACCGCAGGCCCTCGCCGCGGGCGGCGGTCCACAAGTGGTCTCCGTCACCGCGCCCCATGCCCAGCACGTCGCCCCGGTGGGCCGGCCAGACCCCGGCCACGCCCATGCCCTCGGTCCAGAGGCTGAGGGTCCCGTGCGCTGCCACGACCCCGTCGGCCTGCAGCGACAGCGCGGTGATCGGACCGTCGAAGCGGGCGAGCGGGAAGAGCTGACCCCGCTCGGGGCGCCAGCGCCACAGGCGCCCACAGCGTCCGCCGATGTACACCCCCGGGCCCGCCTCGAGGAGCAGCGCGGTGGCCTCTCGCTCGAGCTCGTGCACCTGCCCGGCGCCCGAGGCCAGGCCGACCCAGACCACCCGGCCGTCGGTGTCGGCGGAGACCACGCGGTCGCCCCGCCGCGCCACCGCCGCCACCCGCTTCTCGTGCGCCTCGAAGGCGCCCCAGCCCGATGGGCCCTCGACCCACACCCGGCCGTCCACGCAGCCCGCCGCGCGGCGCCCGGCGTCGTCGATGGCGACGCAGTGGGCCGCCGCGGAGATCGGGTCTTCGTCGTCGAGCTCGCCGGAGGGCCAGTGCAGACGCGCCACCCGATCGCGCAGCCCCACCGCGAGCCAGCGCCCGTCGGGGGACAGGGCGATGGCGCGGGCGTCGGCGTACCGCCCCACCGCACCGCCCGACGCCCCGGAGGGCAGGGGAATGCGCACCAGGCCCAGGTCGCCGTCGAGCCCCGCGGCCACCGGCCCCGCCACGGCGAGGTCGCGCAGCCGCAACCAGCGGCCAATGGGACGGGGGGCCCGCGCGGCGGGCTGAAGGAGGGTCAACACGAGCGCCTCAACCGTTCATGGGGGGGGGCTTCAGGCGCATGAAGACCAACCGATCATCCGACGACTTCTCCTCGAAGAGCTTGTATCCGTCTCCATCGTAGCCGCGCAGGTCGGCCGGATCTTCGATGCGCTCCGTGACGATCCACCGGGCCATGGCGCCGCGCGCGCGCTTCGCGTAGAAGCTGATCGGGCGCTGCTTCCCGTCCCACTCCTCCCAGAAGACCGGCGTGACCACCGGGGCCTTCAGCGTCTTGGTCTTCACCACCCGCCAGTACTCGTTGCTCGCCAGGTTCACGACCACCGGGGCGTCGCGATCGGCGAGTTGCTGGTTGAGCACCCGGGTGACCCGGTCGCCCCAGAAGTCGTACAGAGAGCCGCCCCGGCGGGTCTTGAGCCGGGTGCCCATCTCGAGGCGGTAGGGCTCGATGGCGTCGAGGGGCCGCAACACGCCGTAGAGCCCGGAGAGGATGGCCACGTGGTCTTGGGCCCACGCGAGCTGGTCGGGCGACAGCGAGCGGGCGTCGAGGCCCTGGTAGACGTCGCCGTTGAAGGCGAGCGCGGCCGGCCGGGCGGTCTCGCCGTCGGGGTCGCCCGACATGGCCTGGAAGCGCTCGTGGTTGAGCGCAGCGAGGTCGTCGCTGATGCCCATCAGCTGCTTCAGCTTCTGCTCGCTCAGGCGCCGCGTGACGTTCATCAACACGCCGATGTCATCGCCCAGGCGCGGCGCGGTGGTCGAGACGCCGGGGGCGGGCGACCAGTCCAGCGACTTGGCGGGCGAGAGCAGCACGAGCATGGGATCTCCGGGGCGCGGGCTCCCAGAGCTAACGTCGCTTGGGATCCCCCGGCAGCCCTACACCCGGATGCGGCGCTCGTACCAGCCCGCGTCCAGGCGGATCGTCGGGATGTCGGGGTCGGCGCAACGCAGGCGCAGCGCGTGGGTGCCGGCGGCGGGCAGGGGCAGCCGACACACCCACAGGCCCCAGGTGCGGGCATGGTCGCGGGCCGGGCAGGGCTCGATCGGCTGCCAGTCGCCGTCTCCCACCTGAAGCTCGAGCGCGGCGTCGGCGGCCACGCCATGAGCGGCGCCCCCCCACAGCAGCCCCACCACCCGCAGAGCCTCTTCGCCGTCGGACGTGGTCCAGCGCTCGACCCGAACCGGGGCCGCCGACAGGTCGGCCTGGGCCGCGCGGTAGTCGCGCGCCAGGGCCGGCTCGCCGTCTTGATGGGTGCGAGCGGCGAACTCCACCATCTGGCTGGTCGCGGACACGTCGTCGTCCACCAGCTCGATGTCGGTCACCCACTTGATGCAGGTGCAGCCGTACCAGCCGGGCATCACGAGCCGCACCGGGAAGCCATGGTCGAGCGGCAGCGGCGCGCCGTTCATGTCGAGCGCGAGGAAGGCGCCCGCGGCCTCGAGCTGCGCCCGGGTGAACACCCACGCCGCACCCTCGACGCTGCGCTCGCTGGTGGAGCTGTGGCGGTCGTAGCCGGTGACCCGCACCCGGGCCGCAGGGTCGGCCCCCGCCAGATCGAGCAGCTCGACCAGGGGGACGCCCGCCCACCGGGCCGCACCCTGCAGGCCGAAGCCGCCGTAGCTGGTGTTGCCCGAGCACTCGAAGTGCACCACGCCCTGATCGGTGGCGCGGGCCAGCAGGTCGGCGGGGCTGAGCGACAAGGCCGTGTCCACCCGACCCGACACCGACAGCACCCAGACGGCGTCGGGATCGAGGGTGTCGGGCCAGGCGGTGCGCACGAAGAAGCGGTCGCTCGGCACCACCATCAAGGAGCGATCGATCGAGGCGAGATCGAGCACCTGCCGTGCGTCGAGGCCCTCGCCGTAGAGGACCTCGAGCGGCCGGTCGTCTTCGCCCACGAAGCTCACCAGGCCCACGAGGGCGCCGCCGGGGAAGGGGTCGTCGCAGGTGGAGGGGGTCGGCGCCCCGGAGTCGGCCGACCCGCCC
>JBDQIL010000357.1:0-5391 GCA_040264415.1 Myxococcota bacterium | reverse complement strand
TGGGCCACTCCGACCTGGCCACCACGCAGCGCTATCGGACCGCGACGGTGGACCGCGTGGTCGGAGCCGCGACGGCCGTGGGCGCGAAGCTGGCGCCTCCAGAGGACGACGATCCAGACCCCGTGGGCCCGACCCCCACCACGAAGAAGCGGTCACGGGGGGGGGCAAACCGCCACAGTGACCGCCACAGTCGAGAACCTGGGTCCGGGAAAACCCAGGTTGAAATGGTCGGGGAGACAGGATTCGAACCTGCGACCCCCTGCTCCCGAAGCAGGTGCGCTACCAGACTGCGCTACTCCCCGACAACGCCGCGTGTTTATGGCGGCCACCCGGTGGCGTCAAGGGCGCGCGGCCGCCTGCAGCGCCGCGATGGCCGCCGCGCGGTCGTCGGCCTTGAAGACCCCCGACCCGCTCACCAGCACGTCGGCCCCGGCCTCGGTGAAGCGCCACGCGTTGTGGGGCTTGATCCCACCATCCACCTGAATCTTGGTGGACAGGCCGCGGCGGTCGATCTCGGCTCGCAGGCGCTCGATCTTGGGGAGCACGCCTTCGATGAGGGACTGGCCGCCGAAGCCCGGGTTGACGCTCATGACCAGTACCAGATCGAGCTCATCGAGCACGTAGTCGAGCACCGACTCGGAGGTGTGCGGGTTGAGCGCCACGCCCGCCTGGCAGCCGCGCTCCTTGATGCCCTGGATCGACCGATGGAGGTGCGGGCAGGCCTCGGCGTGCACCGTGACCAGGTCGGCGCCCGCGTCGATGAAGGCGCCCGTGTACTGGTCGGGCTCGACGATCATCAGGTGGCAGTCCACGAACTTGTCGGTGGACCGGCGCACGGCGGCCGCGATGAGCGGCCCGATGGTGAGGTTGGGCACGAACCGGCCGTCCATGACGTCGACATGAACCCACGCGGCGTCCGACACGGAGTCGAGCTCTTCTCCCAGGCGGGCGAAGTCGGCGGAGAGAATGCTGGGCGCGACGATGGCCATGAGAGGCTCCGGGGCGGGCGCGCGGGCTATCCGGCGGGTGTCCGCAGCGCAGCCCGAGGCCCCCATGCACGCGCCCGCCGATCCCACCGCCGCCAACCGCACCAGCTGGAACCACGCCACCGCGCTGCACAACCGGCACAAGGCCCACCAGGGGGCGTGGCTGCGGCAGGGCGGGGACACCCTGTTCGACGAAGAGCTCGGCCTGCTCGGCGAGATCGGCGGGCGAGACCTCGTGCACCTGCAGTGCAACGCCGGCCAGGACTCGCTCTGCCTCGCGCGCCGCGGGGCGCGGGTCACGGGCGTCGATCTGAGCGACACCGCCATCGAGACCGCCCAGCGGCTGTCCGCCGAGTCGGGCATCGGGGCCCGCTTCGTCCGTGCCGAGGTGCTGGGCTGGATGGCCGACACCGAGGACCGCTTCGACCTCGCCTTCGCCAGCTACGGCGCCCTGCCGTGGGTGCGCGACCTGGGCGCCTGGATGGCGGGGGCCCACCGGGTGCTGCGCCCCGGCGGCCGGCTGGTGGTGGTCGAGTTTCACCCCCTCGCCTGGTCACTGGGCGCCGCCCTCGACCTGTCGGGCGACGACTACTTCGCCACCGACGCCTTCATCGAGCCGGTCGGCGACTACGCGGCCGACGCCCTGCTCCACGACGGCTCGGCGCCCGGTGTGCCAGGTGACAACCCCCACCCGGCGGTCGCCTGGCAGCACACGGTCCCGGCCATCGTCCAGGCCGCGCTGGCGGCCGGGCTCTCGATCGAGCGCCTCCAAGAGTGGCCCCACAGCAACTTCTGCCGCCTGAGCCCCGGGCTGGTCGCGGTGGGGCCCCGGCGCTGGGGCTTCCCACCCGGGCGGGCCCGCGTGCCCCTCATGGTCGGTCTGGTGGCCCGCCGCGCGCCCTGAGCGCTACCCGCCGAAGACCTCGCCCACCGCCAGGCGCGCGCCGTTGGCCCAGTCCGCGGCGTCTTGCCGCGCCTTGTTGGGGGCTTGCACCCGCAGCAGCTCGACCGCGCCGTCGCCCGTGGCCACGACCACCCGCGGCCCCGCCTCGAGCACCAGGCCGGGCGCAGCGCCCGTGGCGCCCTCCACCAGCCGGGTCTGGTGGATGCGGAAGCCCTCGCCCCGGAAGGTCGTCTGGCCCGACGGCCACGGGTTGGTGCCCCGCACCCGGTCGTGCAGGCGGCGGGCGGTCCAGGTCCAGTCCACCACGCCGTCGGCCTTGACCAGCGGCCGGGCGTGGGTGGCGCCGTCGTGATCCTGGGCCTGGGGGACGAGGTCGTCGAGCTGGTCGAGGGTCTCGACCACCAGCGCGGCCCCCATCTCGGCCAGGCGCGCCCACAGATCGGGGCCGGTCTCGTCGATGCCGATGGGGGTCTCGCGGCGCAGCAACACGTCGCCCGTGTCCATGCCCGCGTCCATCTGCATGGTGCAGACCCCGGTGCGATCCTCGCCCTCGAGGATGGCCCACTGGATCGGCGCCGCCCCGCGGTACTTCGGGAGCAGGCTGGCGTGCACGTTGACGCAGCCGCGCCGCGGGGCCGCGAGCAGGGCCGGAATCAGGATGCGCCCGTAGGCCACCACCACGGCCACATCGGCGTCCATCTCGGTGGTCATCCACTCGACGAAGGGCCCGCTGCGGACCGCCCGCGGCTGCTTGGTGGGGATGCCCAGCTCTCGCGCCCGGACGATGGTGGGCGGGCTGACCAGCTTCTTGCCGCGGCCCTTGGGCCGGTCGGGCTGGGCCACCACGGCCACGATCTCGTGCCCCGCAGCCACCAGGGCGTCGAGGCTGTGAACGGCGAAGTCAGGCGTGCCCATGAAGAGGAGTCTCATGGAGACCTGCTAACCAGCCGCTGGCGCGCCCTCGCGTGACACCCGGGCGGCTCAGCGCGCCGACACCATCTGCTTGCGGGCCTTGATCTGCTTCTTGATGTAGCGGCTGCGCTTGAGCCGGCTCGAGTGCTCGAGCAGGGTCACGCCGTCGAGGTGGTCCATCTCGTGCTGCAAGACCACCGCCGGGAAGCCCTCGTAGACGCGCTCGTGGGACGCGCCCTGCGCGTCGCGCCAGGTCACGGTGATGCGCTCACTCCGCTTCACGTCCACGAAGTACTCGGGGACCGACAGGCAGGACTCCTCCCACTTGATGAGCCCCTTCGAGCGCTCGGTGATGACCGGGTTGACCATGTGCACCAGCTCGATGCCCTTCCGAGTCTCGCCGTCTTCGCCCTCGAAGCCGGGATCGGCCACCAGGATGCGCCGGCTGTCGGCCACCTGCGGGGCGGCGAGGCCCACGCCCGGCGCCGCGTACATGGTCTCGGCCATGTCGTCGAGCAGGCGCGCGAGGTCGGGCCCGAACTCGTCGTCGCGTACAGCGCGGGCCTTCTGGGAGAGGAGGGGGTGTGGGGCTTCGAGGATGTCGAGCAGGGCCATCGGGGGGCTCCGAGGGTCGAGAATGTTGACCCCAAGATAGCCAGGACCGCCCCGGCGTCCAGGGCCGGTGGAGGTGACGATCCTGCGAGAACTTCGATCCGACCTCCGTTCCGGGCGTTGGCCGGTGGGCTCCGCGCGACCCGAGCCCCTCGGCGGGGTACGGCGAGACACCGTGAGGAGGTCCCGATGGCGTTCGGCCGCATCCCCCGCTTCAGCCCCAGCTTCAGCCCCCGCGAGGCGCTCGTCTCGGCGCGCTACCTGCTCCGCGACGGCCCGGACGACGAGATCGTGGCCACCTGGGAGGACGAGTTCGCCGCCTACATCGGGGCCCGCCACGCGGTCATGGTGCCGTCGGCCCGCTACGGCTTCTACCTGCTGCTGAAGGCCCTGGGGGTGGGCGAGGGCGATGAGGTGGTGGTGCCGGGCCTCACCTACTTCGCCATCCCCGCGATGGTGCCGCTGGTGGGCGCCAGCCCGGTCTTCGCCGACGTCGGGCTGAAGACCCACGTGCTCGACCCCGAGGCCTTCCGGGCCGCCATCACGCCCCGCACCAAGGCGGTCGTGCCCACCCACCTGTTCGGCACGCCCTGCGACATGGACGCCATCAACGCCATCGCCCGCGAGCACGACGTCCAGGTGATCGAAGACTGCGCCCAATCCACGGGCGCCCGCTACAAGGGCGTTCGGGTGGGTCATCTGGGCGACCACGCCTACTACACCTTCGGCCTCACCAAGAACATCACCACGCTGTCTGGCGCCATGATCACCACCGACGACGCGGCGGTGGCCGACTCGGTGCGGCAGACCATCGCGCAGGGCGGCTACACGCCCAAGCAGAAGGCCGCCAAAGAGGCGCTCACGGGCCTCGCCATGTGGGCCGCCACCCACCCCGCCATCTACTGGGCCACCGTGCACCCGGCGATCGTGGTGGGCAACAAGCTCGGGCAAGACCCCATCCACGAGCGCTTCGGCGAGGCCGAGCGGCGCTACGAGACGGTCCCCGACTCCTACCGCGAGCAGGCCAAGTCGCGGGGGGTCCAGGCCGCCGTGGGCCGCAAGCAGCTCTCCCGCATCGAGCAGCTCAACGGCGCCCGCATGCGCAACGGCCAGGCCCTCGACAAGGGGCTGGCGCACGTCGACGGCCTCGACGTGCCGCAGTACCCCGACGGCGCCGAGCCCATCTACATGAGCTTTGTGGTGCACCACCGCGACCGCGACGCCCTGGCCGCCGCCCTCCGCCGGCGCGGGGTCGACACCACCACCGGCTACATGAACGCCTTCGGCGACCACCCGCTGTTCCCCGAGTTCAAGGCGGACTGCCCGAACGCGGCCCAGGCGGCGCGCAGCTTGCTCCACATCCCCGTGCACCCCAACCTGCGCCGAAAAGACCTCGACCACATGGTGGAGTCGGTGCGGAGCGCCTGCCTCGAGCTCACGTAGGCGGGCGCCCATCCGCCCCTTGGCTCCGACACCGCCCTGATCCTGGGCTAAGCTCGGAGTGGCCCCGCGAGGCCGGCCCGTCGAGGACGCCATGCTCAAGTTCACCGCCCGCAACTACGCCCGCATCGGCCAAGCCGCGCTCACCCGAGACGTGCCGGTCTACGCCCACTTCGGCATCACGCACCGCTGCAACCTCACGTGCAAGATGTGCGGCATCTGGCGCTATGGCAACGAGAAGGAAGAGCTGTCCATCGACGAGATCCGCGAGGTCGCCGCCCGCATGGCCCGGCTCGGCGTGGTCCAGGTCAGCATCGGTGGGGGCGAGCCCTTCGCGGTCGATCACCTCGAAGAGACCGCCGAGGCCTTCCTCTCGCACGGCCTCAACCTGCGCATCCTCACCAACGGCATCGGCGAAGGCAACGGCCGCAACGTGGTCACCGATCGCCCCTACATGAGCCGCATCGACCGCTGCATCGACCTCGGCGTCAAGAACTTCAGCATCTCACTCGACAGCCTCTACCCGGCGCGCTTCGA
>JBDQIL010000356.1:0-5395 GCA_040264415.1 Myxococcota bacterium | reverse complement strand
GGGTCTGCGACAGCCACGAGAGCCCGCGATCGACCACGCGATCGGCCCGGCGGCGGGCGGGCCCCGGGCCGCCCAACCGCGCGACCAGCCGGCCGAGGGTGGACGACGCGAAGCCCGGAACCCAGCCGTCGTCGTCGATGCGCTGGAAGCCGAGGCCTTCGTGGGCACCCCGGACGCCGCGAAGGCCTCGGCGAGGGTGGCCGCGGGCGGCAGCGGCTCGCCGACGTGCAGGCCGCCCGGGGTCCAGGCCGCCGCGCCCAGGTGCAGGCCGCGCAGGGCGATCGCGCGCTCCGGAGAGGGGGGGACCACGCGCGAGAAGCGGGCGCCCCGTTCGATCAGGGCGCCCAGGGTGTCGGGGGGCGTGGCCAGGTCGTCGGACCGCAGCCCCTCGATGGTCACCAGCAGGGTGTCGCGGCCAGACTCGGGGGGGAAGGCGGAGTCGGCGGGGGCGGCCAGCGTCACCGGCACCGCCGCGGCGCCGACCAGCGCGGCCGTGGCGAGGATCCGGCTGCGCACCGACCGCGCGAGGGCCGCCACCGAGCCCGCCAAGGCGAACAGCGAGACCGCCGCGGCGCCCTGCAACAGCGGCTCGCCGGACAGGGGGCCCAGCGCGAAAGCCAGCCACGCCGACGCCGCCGCGCCGACCCCCACACCCCACCAGCGAGGGTTCTCGGACAGGGCGGGCCCGATCCGGTGCTGGGCGCGGGCCAGCACCGCGGCCCACAGCGCCGCGGCCAGCGCCCCGACCGTCGCCAGCCCCACCGCGGCTGGCACCACCAGCCACCGGGTGCCGGGGGCCCCCACCGCCACCAGGGCGGTCAAGGCGTCGGCGCAGCCCACCAGGGCACCCCCGATGGCCCCGCCGCCGATCACGCCCGTGACCACGGCGCCGGTCGGCGTCCGCAGAGGCGGAGCGGGCAGCGAGTCGGCCACGGCGGCATCTCCGGCGATGGGCGGTTTCAGCCTGGACGCAAGGGAGGGGCTGAGGTGCTTATCCCATGGTAGGCTCCGCGGTCTGAAGCCAGCCCGTGCTCCCCCACGGAGAGCAGACGGAGCGCCGGAGGGGGCGCTCCGACGCCTCTCTCCCCCCGCTGGCGTGCCCCGAGGTCCCGATGTCCCTGCGTGCCCCCATGACCGCCTCCTGGACCCGCGCCGCCGCCTTGCTGCTGGCCGGCCTCAGCTGGGGCGGCGTCGCTCACGCCACCACCGCGGCGGTGCCGCCGCTCGTGAGCAACGGCGTCGACCCCCTCATCGTGCTGAACATGACCAGCCTCATCTCGTCGGAGATGGACTTCATGTCTGAGTTCGACGGCGTGCAGCAGCTCGAGAAGATGCCGGCCGGCATGTCCGCCAAGTGCCTGGGCTCGACCAGCTGCCTGGGCGGCGTCGCCAAGGGCGCCTCGGTGGACGCGGTGATCGCCGGCGCGGTGAGCGCCAAGGGCAACAAGTTCGACCTCTACCTCGTGTACTTCAAGAACGGCGGCATCGTGCGCTCGAAGGAGTACACGCTGGCCAACGTGCCCTCGGTCATCGCCGACAGCATGAGCGGCTACGTCAAAGAGCTGGTCACGGGCCAGGCGCCGGCCGCCCAGGCGGCCGTGGCCGCGGGCACCATCGACGGCGACATGTTCGACGACACCGACGACGACTTCGCGATGGCCACCGTCCCCACCGGCGGCACCTCACGCCGCATCCAGACCCCCGCCTCGAGCGGCAGCTCGAGCGACGAGCTCGATGACTTCGACTTCGACTCCGACCCCGGCGAGGAGCGCCGCAAGGCCGCCGCCGCCAAGGCCGAAGCCGAGCGCCGCGCCGAAGAAGAGCGTCGCGCCGAAGAAGAGCGCCGCGCCGCGGCGGCGAAGCAGCAGCGCGAAGAAGAGGAGCGCCGCAAGGCCGCCGCCATCGCCGCCCAGCGCGAGCGCGAGGCCGAGCAGCGCCGGCAGGCCGAAGAAGAGGAGCGCCGCAGCGCCGCTGCGGCCGCGGCCCGGCGGGCCGACCCTCCCGAAGAAGAAGAGGAGGAGGAGCTGAGCTTCGGCGACGCTGACATCACCTTCGCCCCGGTCTCCCTCGACCTGGGCGACGAAGACGAGTTCGAGGCAGAGGAGGAGAAGGATCGCGGCGGCGTCGCCATGCTCGGGCTCGACGACGACCCGTCCTCGCGCCGCGACCGGGCGCCCCGTGAGCGCGCCGAGCGGGCCCCCCGCGAGCCGCGTGAGCGCCCCGACCGCTCCCGCGACCTTGATGACGACGACCGCCGCAGCGTCAGCCGCGATCGAGGCTCCGACGAGGGCCCCACCGCCATCGCCGCCGGCCGCCTCGGCTACGCCAACTTCCAGGGGCTCGGCTTCGTCACCTACGGCGCCGAGGTGTCCTTCCTCGCCACCGAGAAGCTCGCCATCATCGGCGGGGTCGAGGCCTACTCCACCCGCCGCACGGTCCCCCAAGACCTCCAAGACCAGGGCGCGCCGCCCGAGGTCTGGAACACCATCCTGCCCTTCAACGCCGGCCTGGTGTACCGCTTCCTCACCGGCTCGGTGCAGCCCTACGCCGGCGGCGACGTGGTGATGATCCCCGGCTACGTCAAAGACGCCGGCGGCCTGGCCACCGGGCTTCGGATCCGGGCGGGGTCCGACTTCATGGTGACCGACGGCTTCGGCTTCAACCTGAACACCAGCCTGGGCATGTGGGCCGGCCAGAACTTCGAGCAGGTGGCGACCGAGGCCAACAACGCCGCGTTCACCCCACAGTTCTCGGCCGGAACGGTCGTCCACTTCTGACGCTCGACGGCTCGCGGATTGCGGCGGAGCGTCCGCGCCGGCGCTGACGCAGAGAGCGCCCTCCACCGAACCCTCATGGACCCTGCGCCGGGATCCGTTGGCGGGATCAGGAGGTGTCGTGCTCCGCCTGATGCCCGTGCTCTTCGCATTCGCAGCGCCGATCGCGGCGGTGCCCGTGCGTGCCGCCGCCGGCCCGGCGTGGGACCACCTCACCGGTCGACCGGCGGCACTCGCCCAAGCCACGCAGCGCGACCCGGTGCCTGCCGCGCCGCCCATGGCCGACCGCCCAGAGTCGGCGGCCCCGCTCGCCCTCGACCCCGCAGCCGCGCCCGGCCGGCCGACCGCGAGCATGCATGTGCACCTCGACCGCCCGGCGGCCCCGCGCACGCGGCTCGCCATCAGCGATCAAGCCGCCGACGTGCGGCGCTGCTACCAGCAGGCCCTCTCTCGGGTCCCAGGACTCTCCGGAGAGCTCACGGTGGCCCTCGAGATCGGGCACGGCGGACACACCCGGGGCGACGTGCTGATCGATGACACAGGCGACTGGCGGCTCTTGTCGTGCGTCAACGACGCGACCGCGCGATGGCTGGTTCCCGACGCCGTCGGACCGCTGCGCCTGCAGGTGTCGCTCCGTCCGGCCTGAGGCCGTCTGACAGCGTCCCGCCCGACGTGCGAGAATCCGCGGCCCCCTGGCCGAGGTCGACATGTCCCGCGCCGCCACCATCGGACTGCTCGTCGGCTTCGGCCTGTTCGTGCTGTCCATCGTCTTGGCGACAGACAACATCCTCATCTTCTTCAGCCTGCCCAGCTTGCTGCTGGTGCTGGGCGGCACGCTGGCCAACGCCTTCATCAGCTACCAGCCAGAGACCGTCCAGACCGCGCTGCGAGACATCGGGCGGATGTTCAGCCGCACCACCATCGATCGCGACGTGCTGCAGGCCGACACCCGTCGCGTGGTGGAGTGGGCGCGTGTGGTCCGGGTGGATGGCATCCTGTCCCTCGAGAGCCGCCTCGACCCGGGCGACGTCCACGACCACATGGTGCAGAAGGGCGTGATGCTGGTGGTCGATGGTTGGAAGCCCGACGACGTGCGTGATCTGCTGCAGAACCACGTCGAGAGCGAGTACTTCCGCCGCACCGAGCAGGTGCCCATCCTGCGCAACATGGCCGCCACCGCGCCGGCCTTTGGCATGGTCGGCACCCTCGTCGGCCTCATCATCATGCTCGACAACCTCTCCGGCGACACCCAGGCGCTCGGGGCCGGCCTGGCCCTCGCCCTGCTCACCACGCTCTACGGCGTGCTGCTGGCGCGCCTCATCTTCCAGCCCGCCGCCGACAAGACCCTGCAGCGCGAGCGCTTCACCCGCTTCCGCAACTACCTCCTGCTCGAGGGCTTCGTGCTGCTCGCGAAGGGCGAGATGCCCCGAGCCGTCGAGCTCAAGCTCAACAGCTACCTCGACCCGGCCAACGCGGTCGAGGTGCCCCGCCCGGCGTCCACGACCGCGAGCGCCTGACCGATGCCGTCTCCCAACGCCCACCGCATGTTCCAGCCGCCCGATCAGGGCGCCCGCTTTGGCCGGCCCGACGACCGCGCGAGCGACGGCAACGCCGACAGCTGGATGGTGACCTGGGCCGACGCCATCACCGTGCTGTTGGGCTTCTTCGTGCTGCTCTTCTCGCTGGCCAAGGTGGACGACGCCCGCTTCCAGGAGATCCGCAAGGCGCTGTCGAGCGAGGTGGAGGTGCCCGAACCGCTGCCCGTGCCCATCGCCGACACCCGCGCGGGCCCCGAGCTGGCGGCCCGCCTCACCGAGGTGATGCAGGCCGCCACCTACGCCGGAGACGTGGTGGTGGAGCGCCTGCCCGCCGGCGTCGTGGTCGAGCTGCCCGCCAGCGAGCTGTTCACCGACGCCGACACCCTGCGCCCCGACGCCGTCGACACCCTGGCCACGTTCGCCTGGGAGCTCCAGCAGCCCGGCATGAGCGACTACATGTTCGAGGTGCAGGTGGCGGGCGACTGGGAGCGGGGGAGCGCGCGGGCGACCGCCCTGGCGCGGTTCCTCGAGGTGCAGGGCGTCGCCCTGAATCGACTGCGCGCCACCTCCTTCGGCGCCCTCACCCCCCGGCAGAAGCGCACGCGCGGCGGATTGCTGCCCAACCCCGCCCAGCCCACCGTGCGGGTGCTCATGGAGCGCCCGTGAGCGCCGCGCTGCGCGCCGTGGCCGAGGCCGCAGCGCGGGCCGGCGGCGCCGTCATCCAGGAGGCCCTGGCCCAGCGCGACGGCGCCCAGCCCTACCGCGCCAAAGACGCCGAGGGCATCGATCTGCTCACCACCGTGGACCTGGCCGCCGAGGCGGCGGTGCGGGCCTCCCTCGAGGAGCGCAGCGCCGGCGTGCCCGTGCTCGCCGAGGAGGGCGGCGGGGCCGCGTCGGCATCGACCCGCTGGATCGTCGACCCCATCGACGGCACCACCAACTTCGTCCACGGCTTCCCCGCCTTCTGCACGTCGGTCGCCCTCGAGCGCGACGGCGTGCTGGTCGCCGGCTGCGTCTACGACCCCGTTCGCGATCACGCCTACGCCGCCCACCGCGGCGGGGGCGCGACCTGCAACGGCCGCC
>JBDQIL010000355.1:0-5401 GCA_040264415.1 Myxococcota bacterium | reverse complement strand
GGGCGGGGCGGGGCGGTCAGTCGAACCAGAGGGACATGGGCAGGTCGACCGTGCGCAGCTGGCCGGAAGACGCCACCGCCAGCGCCTCTTCGCTCAGCGCCATCGCACAGATGACGTTGCGGCCTGCCTCGGGGGCGCGGGCCACGGTGTCTCCGTCGACGTCGAAGAGCCAGACGTCGCCGCCCTGCGCCAAGGCGAAGAGGCCGTCTTCTGCGCGCACGGCCAGGGCGCTGGGCGCGCCCTCTTCTGGAGCGGTCACCGACCCGGTGCGGGTCCAGCGGTCTCCGACTCGCCGCCAGATGTCGGCGCCCGTGGCGGTGCGGACCACGGCGCCCCGCCCCTCGTCGAACAGCCCGCACTCGTCGCCGCCGTCGGGCAGCGTGGTGGCGGCGCCGGTCGCGTCGTAGACCCGGCTTCCGGCCCCGGTGGCGCTCACCCAGACCACCCCCCCCTGCGCAGCGAGGCAGGGCGCCGAGGGGAAGCCGTCGAGGGGACGCACATCGGCGGGCTCGCCCTGGATCGCGTGCACCAGCTGGGGCGGCTCGCCGGTGAGCACGACCCACCAGCCGCGGTCTTCGTCGGGAGCGAGCCCGGTCGGCGCGGTGCGGCTGCGCCAGGCGCCGGGGTCTCCGTCGTGCGGGGTGCCGAGGTCGAGGGGGTCGCCCAGCTCTCCGTCGGGCTCCATCTCGAAGACCCGATCACCGATCGAGATGGCGACCCGGTCTTCGGCCACCGCCACGCGCGCCCCGGCGCCGTCGAGCTCTCGGTCGATCTGGATGGCCCCGGACGGGCCGAGGCGCTCGAGCCGCTCCCCCAGAGTCCACAGGCCCCGGCCATCCGCCGACCAGGCGAGGTCTTGCACGCTGGCGGCGTCGCGCCCGGTGAAGGTGTATCGGGGGCTGAGCGGGCGCATGGCGGCTCCGGGATGGGGAGGAGGGGACGGTTCGAGGCAGATCATTTAGGACGCGTCCATGACCACCTATCCTCACCTGCTTGAACCCCTCGACCTTGGCCACGTCACATTGCGGAATCGCGTGTTGATGGGCTCGATGCACGTCGGTCTCGAAGAGGAGGGCGGCGACTATGAGAAGTTTGCGGCCTACTTCGCGGCGCGGGCGCGGGGTGGAGTGGGCCTGATCGTCACGGGCGGCATCTCCCCCAATATCGCGGGGCAGCTCAAGCCGTTCGCGTCGATGCTGATGACCAAGCGGGCCGCTCGCCGCCACAAGCACGTCACCGACGCGGTGCACGCCGAGGGCGGCCACATCGCCATGCAGATCCTGCACGCCGGCCGCTACGGCTACCAGCCGCTGTGCGTGTCGGCTTCGCGCATCCAGAGCCCCATCTCCCCCTTCACGCCGTGGGCCCTGTCGTCGCGGGGGGTCGAGCGCACCATCGACAACTTCGTGCGCTGCGCGGTGCTGGCGAAGGAGGCCGGCTACGACGGCGTCGAGATCATGGGGTCGGAGGGCTACCTCATCAACCAGTTCATCGTGCGGCACACCAACCACCGCACCGACCAGTGGGGCGGCAGCCACCAGAACCGCATCCGCTTCCCCACCGAGATCGTGCGGCGCACCCGGGCGGCGGTGGGCGACGACTTCATCCTGATCTACCGGCTGTCGATGCTCGATCTCATCCCCGACGGATCGTCGTGGCCCGAGGTGATCGAGCTCGCGCAGGCCGTCGAAGACGCCGGCGCCAGCATCATCAACACCGGCATCGGCTGGCACGAGGCGCGGGTGCCCACCATCGCCACGATGGTTCCCCGGGCGGCCTTCTCGTGGGTCACCCGGCGGCTGCGCGAGGCCCAGGTGGTGCAGCTCCCGCTCGTCACCTCCAACCGCATCAACACCCCCGAGGTGGCGGAGCAGGTGCTGGCCAGCGGGGCGGCGGACATGGTGAGCATGGCCCGCCCGCTGTTGGCCGACCCCGACTTCGTGAACAAGGCGGCTGCTGGTCAGTCCGACGCCATCAACACCTGCATCGCCTGCAACCAGGCGTGCCTCGACCACGCCTTCGAGAACAAGCGGGCTTCGTGCCTGGTGAACCCGCAGGCGTGCCACGAGACCGAGCTGGTCTACGCGCCCGCGCAGGCGGCGAAGAAGGTGGCCGTCGTGGGCGGCGGCATGGCGGGTCTGTCGGCCGCCTGCGTCGCCGCCGAGCGCGGCCACGCGGTCGTCCTCTTCGAAGCCCGCGACGCCATCGGCGGACAGTTCGACATGGCGCGGGCCATCCCCGGCAAAGAGGAGTTCGACGAGACGCTCCGGTACTTCCGCGCGCGCATCGAGCGCGCCGGCGTCGAGGTGCGGCTGTCGACCCGCGCCGACGTGGCCGACCTGCAGGCCGAGCGCTTCGACGTGGTGGTGCTGGCCACGGGCGTCCGCCCGCGGTCGCTGACGATGCCCGGCATCGACCACCCTAAGGTGCTCACCTACCCGCAGGTGCTGCGCGAGGGGGTCGAGGTGGGCGAGACGGTCGCCATCATCGGCGCCGGTGGCATCGGCTTCGACGTGGCCGAGTTCCTCACCGAGCGCCGGGCCCATCGGGCGCCCCCCGAGATCGCCGCCTTCATGGCGGAGTGGGGCGTCGACCATGCGCGGTGGGGCGACGACGACGCGGCCCCGCGGGGCGGTCTGGCCCCACGCACGCAGCCCAACCCAGCCCGCAAGGTGACCCTGCTGCAGCGCAAGCAGACCAAGCACGGCAAGAACCTCGGCAAGACCACGGGCTGGATCCATCGCGCCAGCCTCAAGCACCGGGGCGTCGAGTTCGTGGGCGGCGTGTCCTACGACCGCATCGACGACGATGGGCTGCACCTGACGGTGGATGGCGCCCCGCGCACCCTCGACGTCGACCACGTCGTGATCTGCGCTGGCCAGGTGAGCGAAGACGGCCTGGCCGAGCCCCTGCGCGCCCAGGGCTTCGACGTGCACGTGATCGGAGGGGCGGCGCTCGCGGCCGAGCTCGACGCGAAGCGAGCGATCCGGCAGGGGGCCGAGGTGGCCGCCGCGCTCTGAGGGGCATCGCGATGCGCCGCGGGGCGACCACCAGCCGGAAACGCCGGGATTGCGACGCGATGGGCGCTCTCGACCCTTCGGCGGATCGGAATCGCCGATCGTCCTACTGTTGGGGTCAGCCCCCCTCCCTCGGACGTGAGAGAAGCCGCGATCGCCCCGTCCCCGCCCGCTCCCGCTCCCGCCTTGGTCGAGCCCTGCGCCACGGGCGCGGCCTGCCAGGGTCGCCTCACGCCAGAGACCTGGGTGCGCCTGGTGGTGTCGTTGTGGCTGCGCGGGGCCAGCGGCCGCCTGATCGTGACCCGGGCCAACCACCAGCGCGAGCTTCGTCTGGTGGGCGGCTGGCCGGTGGACTTTCGCAGCACGGTGGGGGCGGAGTCGATCGAACACACGCTCGTGGACGGAGACATCGTCCCGGCTGATCGAGTGGCGTGGGTGCAGCGGCACCTCGGCGCGGGCGAGTCTCTGCTGGACGGTCTCGAGATGGCGGGCGCGCTCACGGCGGAGTCCCGCGCGGCTCACGCCGCCTTTCGGTTGCACCGGGGCGTGGTCGCGCCGTTGCAGTGGCCGCAGGCGAAGTGGCGCTTCGAGTCCCACCGCCGGCTGCGCCGCGCGGGCATCGACCCCGCCCTCCTGCCCACCGTGGCGCCGCTGCCGGCCTTGCACCTGGGCAGCGAGGCCCACGTCGACATCGACGGAACGCTGGCGCGACTCGTGGCGCCCGGGCAGGGGCCGCTGCGCCGAAGCGCTGACTTCGACCGGGCCTTTCGAAGCCTCGAGGTGGGAGAACCACTGTCGGCGCTGCCCGACATCATCGCGTCGGCGGCCGACCCAGAGGCGATCCTGGGGGCGCTCTCCCAGCACCTCGCGCCGGTGGTGCGCATGATGTGGCTGTTGCAGGCGGCTGGCCTGGTGACGCCGGCCTCCGGCGGCGGATCCCATCCGGTTGATGTGGCGCTCGACGCCGCGCTCGCGGAGGCTGCGCCGCCGCTCGGGCAGTCCGACGCTCTCGCGGAGTCGCCAGCGCCCGCGTCGTCGCCGGCCGCGTCGTCGCCGGCCGCGTCGTCGCCGGCCGCCCGCGCTCGCGCGCCGCGCTCCCCAACGGCGTCTGGTTCGTCGCGCGCCGTGCCGGCGCCGGCGCCCCCCTGCGCGGCGCCGGCCCCGAGCGTCCGCGCGCGCCGCCCCCCGGCTGGCGCCGCTGGCAACCGACGCACGCGCGGCCCCACCCGCCAGGTCCTCGAGCGCATGGTGCAGAGCGACTTCCAGCACCGGATGGAGGTCGACCACTACGCCTTCCTCGCGATCCCAGACGACGCCGACGCCGAGACCGTGACCACCGCGGTGGGCCGCCTGGTGCGGCGGTGGCGGCTGGTCGAGGTGCGCGCCGATCTGACGCCGGACGCCCGCCGGATGGCCCACGCGCTGATCGGTCGAGCCGGTGAGGTCCGGGCCACGCTCTCCGACGCGGAGCGCCGTCGGACCTACGACGCCCAGCGCGCCGCGGCCCCAAGGCCGTCTGCGGGTGTCGACGGGGGTGGCCCCCCGCTCGACCCCACCGAGGCTGCGGTCGCGGAGGCCCAGCGGCGCATGGAGGCCAAGGACTTCCCCGGCGCCCTTCGGCTGCTCACACAGGCTCGCATCGACGCGCCGTCCCACCCCGGCGTCCTGGCGGAGCTCGGCTGGGCGTCCTGGCGCTGTCGCGGGGCGAAGTCGGGAGACGACGCGCTGGACTACGTCAAGCTGGCGCTCACCTTCGACGGCCGTTCCGAGCGGGCGCTCGAATACCTGGCCCGCATCGCCCTCGATCGGGAAGACGCTGCGCTCGCCCGCACGGCGCTGGTGCGCTTGACGCGTCTGCAGCCCAAGGAGCGCTGGCCCCGGGCCGCGCTGAAGCGCCTGGAGGCCGAGCTCGCTGACAGCGGCGGTGCGGCATCAAACGAGGGTGGGCGGCGCTTCTGGCGTGACGGTGCCTCCGAGTGAGCGCCACCCCGCCGGTCGTGTTGGTGGTGGACGGTCGGGTGACCGCTGCCCGCTACCTCTCCGAGACGCTGGGACAAGACGGCTACGAGGTGGTGCATCACCCGAGCGCCGCCGACGCGCTGGCCATCGCCCGCGGGCGCCGGCCGGCCTTGGTGGTGATCGACGGCGATGACGCGGCGGGCCGCGCGTTGGCGCGCGCGCTCCGCGGCGACAGCGCGCTGGGCGCCGTCCCGCAGGTGCTGCTGGTGGAGCGGCTCGATGCGGCGGGGCTCTCGGACCACTGGTTCGAGCCGGCGCCGGCCGACCTCAGCGTTCGGCGTCCGCTCTCCGGTGGCTTCTTCGCTGAACGGTGCGCCCAGCTCTTGCCGCCGCCCGCCGCCCCGGTCCCCTCCGGTCCTCTCCCT
>JBDQIL010000354.1:0-5402 GCA_040264415.1 Myxococcota bacterium | reverse complement strand
GCGCTCAGGTACAGCCCGCGGGGCCTCTCGGGGCGCTCCATCCGCAAGTCCTCGAGGATGGCACGCAGGACGGCGGCGCGCAGCGCCGACAGGGCCAGCGCCGTGCGGTCGGCGCGCCCCGCGAATGCGCCGTCGGGCTGCTGCCGCCGCGCGAGCGCCTGGGCGGCGCCCGCGACGTCGCCGCCGTGTACGCAGCGGGCCAGCGTCGCCCAGGCCAGGTTGAGCGCGCTGGGGCGGTCAGACACGCCGTCGAGGACCCGCGCGCCCGCCTGAACCGCGTCGTGCCCAGGCGGCAAGGCCACCATCACGAGCCCGGTCAGGTAGAGGTATCCGAAGAGCTGCTGGCCCAAGATGTCGGGCGTGCCGGCGTTCCAGCCGCCATCGGAGCACTGCCGGTCGGCCAGGGTGGCCAGCCCGCCGGTGACGCGGGGGTCGGCTGGGTGGCCGGTGCGCCGCAGGCTGAGCACCCCCCATGCGGTCGGCTCCACCCACGAGAAGGTGTGCTCGACCCACGGCCAGCCCGGCAGGTCGCCGTCGAAGGAGCCCGCGGTCTCGCCGCCGGTGCCTTGGTGAGCGCGGATGTGGGTGAGCCAGGCCTCGCGCAGCGGCGTCGCTGCGGGGTCGTGGCGCAGGCAGACCGGGCCCATGAGGCGCGTCCAGCCCAGGTCGGCGTCGGCCAGCCAGTCGAGGGGGGCGGGCAGGCCTGCGGCGGCCGCCAGCAGCGTGGGCTCCCCCGAGCCCGATTGACCGGGCCGATAGCCCCACGAGCCGTCCGCGTTGCGGTGGTCGAGCAGCCAGCCTTCTGCGCGGCCCGCGGCGTTGGCCACCGTCGCGCTCACGGCGCGGGCTCGCGGTCGGCTTCGGCCAGGTACATCGCGAGCGGCTCTCGGGTGGACGGGTCGAGGGGCTCAGGGGGCTGAGCGGGGGCGGCCCAGCGCGCCTCGACGATCTCCCAGCCATCGAGCCGGGGCTCGCCCCCGACCGGCGCCGCGTAGACGGTCACGTGGTCGCTGATGCCTCGCACCACGGCGTAATGAATGCCCACCAGCCACACCGGACCCGCGGGGGTGAGGCCGGTCTCTTCGGAGAGCTCCCGCGCCGCCGCCGTGGCTGTGGTCTCCCGCTGATCGACCGCGCCGCCGGGAAAGAACCACCCCGGCATGTAGCTGTGCCGAACGTAGAGCAGGCGCCCGTCGGGCCCCACCGGGACCATCCGGGCCCCCAGGCGCACCGGCGACAGCACCCGCACCGCGAGGCTGCGTGCGCGGCTGGCGACGGTCATCAAGAGGTGGTGGGGGCGCACGTCGGCTCCGGGACGCCGACCGTAGCACCGCGGTGTGCGGCGCGCCGACGGGCGGACTATCGGAGCCTTTCGCCTCATCGGAGAGCTCGCATGCGCCGCCTCGAACGGGTCCGGGTCGTCACCCTGGCCGCCCTCTTCGCCGCTCCGCTCCCCTCGGTCGGCTGCGGGCCGAAGGCGCCCCCCAGCGCGGCTGCAGCGGCCCCCGCCGACATCGATCCGGTGTTCTTCCGTCAGGGTGGCGCGCAGCTCACCGACCCGGAGGAGCTGCTCAAGATCGGGCAGGTCGCCCAGCGACTGCGAGAAGACAAGCGGCTCGTGGTGGTGCTGGTCGGCCACACCGATCCATCGGGCAGCGCCGCGGCCAACCAGAAGCTCTCGGTGGCCCGCGCCGCCGCCGTGCGCGCGCTGGTGTTGAAGGCGGGGGGCGTCGACGACGGTCGGGTGCTGGTCTACGGACAGGGCGATGCCTCGGCTTCGGGTGACTGGTCGGAGGACCGCCGGGTCGAGTTCATCTTCGATCGGCAGAAGGGCAGAGAGCCGGTGTCGGCCGACGCCATCGTGGCCGCCCGCGCGCCGGCCCCCGCGGCGAGCCCCGCCGGCGCGTCGTCCGATGCGCCGGCCGCTCCCTCGCCGGCCGCCGCGTCGGCGGCCCCCCTCGATCCCGACGCCGAGAACATCGAGCCCACAGGGTTGGCCGACGTCGACGCGGTGTTCAACCAGGTGTAGGTGCTGCTCGATCTCGTGCGCGGTGCTCGCGGCGACATCGCGGTCGCGAACGCCCGCCTGCGCGACGCGCTGGGCGTGGGCGAGGGCGTGGCCCTCGAAGACGCCCTGGCTGACCTCAAGACCCAGGCCGCCGGCGCCATCCAGGTCCAGATGAAGGGCGGTCGCCCGGCGGTGGGGGTGAAGCCCGGCGCCTCGCCCCAGGTGCAGGGCGCGGTCTCGGCCCTGAACGGCCTGGTGGGGGCCTTCGGCCAGGCCACGACCAAGCTCGCCACCGTCCCGAAAGAGTCGAAGGCGCTCATCGCCCAGGCCAAGGCCATCCCGGGCAAGCTCCCCACCATGCTGAAGGACGCCGGCATGGGCATGGGCGAGCTCCCGCAGACCTTCAAGGCGGTGCGCCACAACCTCAAGCTCACCGGGCAGGTGCCCAAAGAGGCTGCCGCGGTCGGGAAGGAGGCCGCCTCGACCTTCCAGGCCATCGGTGGTGCCTTCGGCTGAGCCCGCGTCGATTAGGGGGGGTCCCATGAGCGAACGGCCCCGCGCGCTGGTGCTGGTTGGCGGCGGCCACAGCCACGTCCAAGTGCTGCGCATGCACCTGATGCAGCCGCTATCGGGCGCCCGGGTGACCCTGGTGGTCGACCGGCCCATCGCGGTGTACTCGGGCATGGTGCCGGGCGTGGTCGCTGGTGGATACGCCGCGCACGAGGCCGAGATCGACCTGCGCCCCCTGGCTCGACGGGCCGGCTGCCGGGTCATCGTGGCGCGGGCGACGGGCATCGATCCGGTCGCGCGTCGGGTGACGCTCGAGGGGCGGCCGCCCGTGGCCTACGACCGTTGCAGCGTGAACGTCGGCGCCACCGTCGCTGGGCTCGACCTGCCCGGCGTTCGCGCCCACGCGGTCCCCACCCGTCCCATCGGCGCCTTCGTGGCGCGGGTCGACGCCGCGGTGGAGGCCCTGCGCGGGCTGGAGCGGCCGGCCCGGGTGGTGGTGGTCGGCAGCGGCGCGGCCGGCGTCGAGCTCGCCTTCTGCCTCCAGGTGCGTCTAGAGGCGGCGCTCGGGCGGCGCCCCGAGGTCACCCTGGTGGGGTCGGCGCCCCACCCGCTCCCCCAAGGGTCGGCGCGGGCCACGCGGGCGGTGCAGCAGGCTGCAGAGGCGCGCGGCATCACGCTGCGGGGCGGCGCACGCGTGGCGGCGGTGCACGCCGACGCGGTCGAGCTCGAGGGCGGCGCGCGCCTCGCCGCCGACCTGGTCCCGTGGAGCACCGGGGCCGCCTCCACCGGGTTCTTCGAAGACAGCGGGCTCGACCTCGACCCGCGCGGCTTCGTGCGGGTGGACGACACCCTGCAGGTGCCCGGACACCCTGGCCTCTTCGCGGTGGGCGACTGTGCCGTGCCGGCCAGCTGGCCCGAGATCCCCAAAGCCGGGGTGTACGCGGTGCGCGAAGGTCCGGTGCTCGCCCACAACCTGCGCGCCTCCCTGTCCGAGGGCCGCCTCAAGCCCTTCCGGCCGCAGCGCGACTTTCTCACCCTGTTGAACCTGGGTGATGGCCAGGCCATCGCCCTGCGAAACGGGCTGGCAGCCCGCGGGCGCTGGCTCTTCCGTTTGAAGGACCACATCGATCGCGGCTTCATGGAGCGCTTTCAGGTGCTCGACGCCGCAGGGCTGCCCGACACGCCGCTGGTGCGCTCGATGCCTGCCATGGACGAGGGCGCCATGGTGTGCGGTGGTTGCGCCGCCAAGGTGGGGGAGGAGCCGCTCACCCGGGCCCTCGGTCGCCTCGCGCCCCGGTCCGATCCCGAGCTCACGCTGGGCCTCGACCAGCCCGACGACGTGGCGGTGCTCCGTCGGCCGGGCGAGCAGCTGGTCACCAGCGTCGATTCCTTCCCGGCCTTCACCGACGACCCCTGGCTGGTCGGGCGCGTCGCCGCCGAGAACGCGCTGTCGGACCTGTTCGCCAAGGGGGTGACGCCTCGGCTGGCCCTCGCGGTGGTGACCGTTCCGGACGACGCCGACCCCGAAGAGGCGCTGTTCCAGGTGCTGGCGGGCGCCCGGGTGGCCCTCGACGCCGCGGGCGCCACGTTGGCGGGCGGCCACACGACCGTGGGCGCCCGGCTGCAGGTGGGCTTCGCGGTCACCGGCTTCTCGCCGCTCGACCAGCCCGTGATGGCCAAGGGGGGGCTGGTGGCGGGCGATCGGCTGGTCCTGACCCGCCCGCTGGGCACCGGCGTGCTCTTTCACGCTGACATGGTCGGGCGGGCCGCAGGGCCCTGGATCGCGGCGGCCGAGGCGGGCCTGGTAGCGGGCAACCGACTGGCAGCGGAGGTCGCCCGCGCCCACAGGGTGTCGGCCTCCACCGACGTGACGGGGTTCGGGCTGCTGGGCCACGCCGCAGAGATGGCCCGGTCGTCGGGGGTGGTGGTTCGACTCGATCTGCGATCGGTGCCCGCGCTGCCCGGCGCGTTGGCGCTGCTGGCGCGGGGGGAGCGCAGCACTTTCCACGACCAGAACCGACGCGCGCTTCGTGGGGTGGTGGTGGACGGCCAACCCCGCACGGCGGAAGAGGGCGCGCGCCTCGAGCTTGCGGTCGATCCCCAGACCGCTGGGGGCCTGCTGGTGGGGGTCGTGGCCGACCGGGCCGACGCGCTGGTGGCGTCCTTGCGGGCGGCCGGGATGCCCCTCGCTGCGGTGGTCGGAGAGGCTCGCCCGATGGCCACGGCGCCGGCTCCGGTCATCCTTTCCTGGGAGAAGCCGTGACCAACCGTTCTCAAACCCCACTCGGCGTCCTATAGTGGGGGCGCTCGGGGGCGACGGTGTCCCCGCAAGCCTCTCACCCGCCGCGTACTTTCGCGGCAGAATTCAGATTCGGACGACAACATGGGCAACAAGCTGTTCGTAGGCGGCCTCCCCTGGTCTGCGGACGAGCAGGCGCTCGACCGGGCGTTTTCGGGCTACGGCACGATCGCGCAGACCTCTGTGGTGCGCGATCGCGAGACCGGACGTTCGCGTGGCTTCGGTTTCGTGACCTTCGAGGCGGACGAGTCTGCCCAGCGAGCGGCTGCCGAGATGGATGGCGCTGAGCTCGACGGACGCCGCATTCGGGTGAGCGAGGCGCAGGAGCGTGGCGCAGGCGGCGGCGGCCGCCGCGGCCCGCCTCCTCCGCGCGGCCCGGGCGGCCCCCCCCGCGATGATCGTGGCGGCCCGCCGAGAGATCGGCGCCCGCCTTCGAGCGGCGGCTACCGCGATGGGCCACCTTCGGGTGGCGGCGGCGGCGGCGGATACCGTGGCGGCCCGCCTTCGGGCGGCGGCGGCGGGTACCGTGGCGGCCCGCCTTCGGGCGGCGGCGGCGGCGGATACCGTGGCGGCCCGCCTTCGGGT
>JBDQIL010000353.1:0-5419 GCA_040264415.1 Myxococcota bacterium | reverse complement strand
GGGTGGGCGTCGCGGTCTCGGCACCACGTGCCGAGCAGCCACGAGGCGGTGACCGTGACGGCCTGCGCCAGGTTGAGGGAGGCGTGGCCCGCGGTGGGCAGCGTGAGGATCTCGGAGCAGACCGAGAGGTCCTCGTTGCTCATGCCGAAGTCCTCCTGGCCGAACACGATGGCGGTCGGCACGGGCTCGTCGAGCACCACCCGGGCGAGCTCCCACGGCTGGCGCACCGGCCAGCTCCAGCGCCGCGGCCGGCCCGAGGTGCCGACCACGCGAACGCGGTCTTCGACCGCATCCTCGAGCCGGTCGTAGAGGGCCATCGCGTCGAAGACGTCGCGGGCGCCGGGGGCCATCCAGCGGGCTTGCTCGGGGTCGAGGGCCGGCGGCGCCACCAGCACCAGCCGGCCGAGGCCGTGGTTGGCGATGGCGCGCGCCGCAGCGCCCACGTTGGCTGAGCCCCGAGGGCGCACCAGCACGACATCTACGTGGGCCAGAGGCCGCGGTCCGGGTTCGTCGGGAGCCATGGGTCTGGTGGATCGGTTCCGGGTGAGCGCTGCGCCCGGGGGCGAGCAGGCGGCGCCGGCCGCGGGCGAGCCCAGCGGCTCAGCCGCCGAACAGGCCCTTGAAGAACGACATGATCTTGCCCATCAGCCCGGTGGGCTGCTCGTTCTCACCAGCGCCGGCCGTCGCAGGCAGCTGCGGACCGGCGGCCGTGGGGTCGGCCTGGGCCGTGGCGGCGTCGGCTGTAGCCTCGGCGCTGGTGGCGGTGGAGGGCAGCTTCGGCGCGGCGGTGGCCGCGGTGTCGCGGTCGCCGGGGTCTTCGTCCGGCTCGGCGTCGGGGCCGCCGCCGATGTCTTGCATGAGCGACGAGGTCGGCATCGTGAACGGCGTGGGCGGCGCCGCCGGCTTCGCGGCGGCCGGCGCCGGCGCCGGAGCGGCTGCCTTCTTCTTCTTCTTCTTCTTCTTCGACTGGCCGAGCTTGAGGTTCGACTCGACCGTCTGGCCGGTCTCCTTGTCGCGCGCGGTCAGGTTGAGGATGCCTTCCGAGTCGATGTGGAAGGTGACCTCGACCTGCACCTTGCCCTTCGGCGCCTGGCGGATCCCCTTGAAGACGAAGGTCCCCAGCAGCTCGTTCTCGGCCACCAGGCGGCTCTCGCCTTGGTAGATCCGCAGCATGATGCTCGACTGGTTGGTGCGAGACGTGGTGAGCGTGCGGGTCTTGTAGTCGGGCAGCGGCTGGTTCTTCTGGAACAGGACGTGCATCGTCCCGTCCACCTTGTTGATGCCGATGGGCATCGGCAGCACGTCGAGCAGCGTGACGTTCCCGCCGTCGGGGCCCGCCAGCGAGTTGGCCATGATGGCCGCGCCGATGCCGACCGCCTCGTCGGGGTGGACGCCCTTGCTCGGCGGCTTGCCGATGAACTCGGTCACCCGCTGCTGCACCAGCGGCATGCGGCTCTGGCCGCCAACCAGGAGGATCTCGTCCACCTGGGTCTTGCTGGTGCCGGCCTCAGAGAAGATGCGGTCGCAGGTCGTGATGGTGCGATCGACCAGGTCACCCGTGAGCGCCTCGAGGTCGTCGCGGGTGATCGGCATCTCGACGTGCAGCGGCGCGCCGTCGTCCCCTTCGGTGATGTAGGGGATGTGGATGCGCGTGCTCTTGAGGGTCGAGAGCTCGATCTTGGCGGTCTCCGCCGCGTCGCGGATGCGCTGGATCGCCACCCGGTTCCAGGCGAGGTCGACGCCGTGCTCTTCGAGGAACGACTCGAGCACGAAGCGCATCAGGCGGTCGTCGAAGTCGACGCCCCCCAGGAAGGTGTCTCCGCCGGTCGCGATGACCTCGAAGATGCGGTCCTTGATGTCGATGACCGAGATGTCGAAGGTGCCGCCGCCGAGGTCGTAGACCGCGATGCGCTGCGACAGGTTCTTGCCCAGCCCGTAGGCGAGCGCGGCCGCGGTGGGCTCGTTGAGGATGCGGAGCACCTTCAGGTCGGCCATGCCGCCCGCGTTGCGGACCGCCTGGCGCTGCCGGTCGTTGAAGTAGGCCGGCACGGTGATGACGGCCTGATCGACCTCGTCATCGAGCGCGTCTTCGGCGACCTCTTTGATCTTGCGCAGGATGGCCGCGCTGATCTGGTCGAGGGTGAAGACCTGGTCCTTGACGCGGATGAGGACGTCGTTGTTCTCGCCCTCGAGCATCTCGTAGGTGAAGACCTGACGGACCTTGTCGATGGTCTTGCTGTGGAAGTTGCGTCCGATGAGGCGCTTGGAGGCCATCACCGTGTTGGCAGGGTTGAGCTGCGCCTGCTGCTTGGCTTCCTGCCCCACGAGGCGGTTGCCCCCCTCGTCGATGGCAAACACCGACGGGATGGTGGACTCGCCACCCTTGTACGTGATCACCCGCGGCCGGCCCGCCTCCATAATGGCGGCGCAGCTGTTCGTGGTGCCGAGGTCAATCCCGATCGCCCTGGCCATGAGCAGGTTCACCGTTCGCAAGACGTGAGGAGCGCTTGTACCACGCCCAGGAGATGCCGGTCAACGCATGGCCCCGAGGGCCTGCTCCGAAGAGCGTCGAAGCGCAGACGGCGCGATAGAGACGGCCACTCCGTAGCCCGCCAGAGGGGGGAGCCGCCAGCAAGAGAGGGGACTCGCCGAGAGTGCTTCTTGCGCCGGCATCATCGCCCGTCCCCACGGATCTTGACCTCGAGGACCGCCCGGTCGCTTGCCTTGGCGACCACCAGCGCGAAAGCGCCGATTTGGACAGACTCGCCGGCCACGGGAACGCGCCCGAGCTGGGCCAAGACGAAGCCAGCGATGGTCTCGAAGTCGCCGTCGGGGAGCGCGAGGCCGCAGGCGTGCTGGATGTGCTCGCGCTCGGCGCGCCCGGACGCGAGCCACTCGCGCTCGCCCACGCGCCGCACCAGCGGTCGGGCGCGGTCCGACTCGTCCTCGATCTCTCCGACGATCTCTTCGAGGATGTCTTCGGCGGTGATGATGCCGACCGCGCCGCCATACTCATCCACGACCACCGCCATGCGCTGCCGCTGGCGGCGCATCTCCAGCAGCAGCTCGTCGGCGCGCTTGGTCTCGGGCACGAAGTAGGGGTCTCGGCTCACGGTGCTGACCGGCGCGTCCCAGTCGTCGGTGGTCAGCAGCTCTTGGTGGAGCACGATGGCGCAGATGCGGTCGACCCGACCGTCGTAGAGGGGCAGGCGCGAGTGGCCGGTCTCGACCATGCGGCGGGCCGCTTCGGCGATCGTGGCGTCGCGAGACACCGCGACCACCTCGATGAGCGGGACCATGGCGTCTTCGACCGTGGCCTCGTTGAACGCGAACACGCGGCGGATCAGCTGCCGGTCGTCGGCGGTGAGGTTCGGCGCGCGGGTGGTCTCGAGGAGCAGCCGGAGCTCCTGGCGCGTCACGGTGCGATCGTCTTCGCTGAGCGAGCTGCCCGTGACGCGCGCCACCGCGTCGATGAGCAGCAGGAAGGGCGTGAACAGGACGCTCAGCGCCCTCAACGGGAAGACGACCACCTGCACCACCTTGTCGGCGTGGTGCTGGTAGATCGCCTTGGGGAGCATCTCACCGATCGTCAGCGTGAGCGGCCAGACGATGAGCACGGGCAGCCAGCCGGGCGCGTCGGTGAGGCCCGCGACCATGCTGGTGGCGAGGGTGGCCGCGGCGATGGTGCAGAGGTTCGTGCCCACCAGGCAGGTGCCCAGGGTGTAGGCGGGGCGCTCGAGCATGGAGAGGGCGAGGCGCGCGCCGCGCCGCCCGGCCTCCGCGTCGCTCTGGAGCTTCAGGCGATCGGCCGAGACCAGCGCGATCTCGCTGCCCGAGAAGAAGCCCTCGAGGATGAAGCACAGCAGGATCAGCGAGATGGTGAGGG
Organism: Myxococcota bacterium; assembly: GCA_040264415.1. Taxonomy (GTDB): domain Bacteria; phylum Myxococcota_A; class UBA796; order UBA796; family UBA2385; genus M30B51. Next base: position 1,533 of record JBDQIL010000353.1, on the reverse strand, counting down.
GGACGCTCATCGGCTGGCCACGTCTTCAGCCGTCAACGAGGGGCCCTGCTCGGGATCGACCGGTCGCACGCTCACCTCGGTGATGCGGCGCCCCTCGAGCCCCGCCACCACGAAGCGCAAGCCGTTCCAGTCGATCTCATCCCCCTTGGCCGGGACCTCACCCGCGGTCGCGGTCACGAAGCCCCCGAGGGTGGTGTAGTCGCCCTCGGGCACGTCGAGCCGGAAGCGCTCGGCGAAGTCGTCGATGTCCATGGCACCCCGCACCATGAACATGCCGGCGCTCAGGGCCTGCACCGGCTCCTGCTCGATGTCGGTCTCGTCGAGCAGATCGCCCACGAGCTCGGCGAGCAGGTCGTCGAGCGTCACGACGCCGACCACGCTGCCATGCTCGTCCACCACGATGGCCATGTGGTAGCGGTCCTTCCGGAACTCCTGCAGCATCTCCTGGGCCCGCTTGGTGGTGGGCACGAAGCGGGGCGTGATGAGCCCGGCCTTGAACTCGCGCGCCGTCATGCGGAACGTGGGGTCTTGGCGCGCGCGGCGCAGCGCGGGGAGCAGGTTCTTGACCAGCAACACGCCGATGATGTTCTCGGCGTTTCCCTGCCACACCGGGACGCGCGAGTAGCCGGCCTCCCGCACCTGAGCGAGCAGCTCGTCCCACGGCAGGGTGAGGCTGACGCTGAAGACGTCCGGCCGGGGGGTCATCAGCCGTGAGACCGCGTGATCACCGAACTCGAAGACCCGGTGGAGCATCTCCTGCTCCATGGGCTTGATGGAGCCGGCCTCGTAGCCCTTGTCGATGAGGCGCCGGAGCATCTCCTCGCGGATCTGGGCCTTGGCCGGCGCCTTCGTGCCGCCGATGGCGATGAGGGCGGCGTCGGCGAGGCGCGTGAGCGCCCAACGCAGCGGCGCGACCGCCCGAGAGAAGAGGACGAGCGGGCCCGACACCGTGGCCGCGAAGCGCCGGTTGTTGCGCAGGGCCACCACCTTGGGCAGCACCTCGCCAAAGAGGATGAGCAGCGGGGTCAGCAGCACCACGTTGAGCCACGCCTGGTCGGGGAAGAGCGCGAGGACGACGCCCGCGGTGACCGTCCCGAGCGTGACGTTGATGAACTCGTTGCCGATGAGGATCGTGGCGAGGGTGCGCCGGGGCGTGGCCAGCATCGCCTCGACCCGGGATCGCCCCGGGTTGGTCATCGCCCGGCGGTCCATCGGCTGCAGGCTGAAGATCGCGGTCTCCGACCCCGAGAAGAACGCGGAGAAGAGCAGCAGGCCGGCGGCCACGGCCAGAGCAGGCGAGGCCGCCTGCAGGCGCTCGAGCCAGGTGGGGTCGAGCGCGGGCTCGGCGGCGCCCACGGCCGCGAGCAGCGCCACGAGGTGGAACGGCGGTGCGATCATGCGGGCGCCTCGGGCAGGGCCGAGAAGTGGGCGAAGGCCGGCGCTGGCCACGGCCCGGCGCACCCTCGCCACGATCCTCATCGGCAACGAGTTCATCAACGTCACGCTCGGGACGGTCACCGCGGGCGTCGTCCT
>JBDQIL010000352.1:0-5428 GCA_040264415.1 Myxococcota bacterium | reverse complement strand
CTCCGGGGCAGACCCCGGCCTGCTCGCCACATGGATCGACGCGGTGCTGGTCCCGGCCGGCGTGGCGATCTCCACCGCCGCCGAGGCCGCCGCCGAGGCCGCGCGGTCTCCGCCCGCCACAGGCCCGGTCGAGCCCAAGGCTCGCCCCGTGGATCGCGCCATGTGGGAGGCAGCCGCGGCCCGGCTCGTGGAGGGGGGCCGGCTCCCGCGCGCGCTCCCCGGCAGCCTCACGCTGACCGAAGCCTTCGCCGCCCTCGTTCAGGTGGCCGCCGCCGGTGTCCCCCCCGCGACCGTTCGCCTGCCCGACCTGGGGCCGCCAGCCGACGTGGCTCGGTCGGGGCTCCCCCCCGCGGGGGCACCGCTCGACCCCGACGCCGTGCGCGCGGTGGCCCGCGACCTCGCCCCACGACTGCGGGGCGCCGTACCGGCCATGGTGCGCGTAGGCGAGCGCGACCTCACCGCTGGCGAGCTACTCGTGGTGCTGGCGCAGCTCGCGCTCGATCAGCCCACGGTCGCCCGAGCCGCGCCGCCGCCCGATCCCTTCGGGGACGGCTTCGGCTGGGGACGCAGCGGCGCGGCGCCGTGAGCACGACGGGGCACCGACGCGGGGTGCCGCTGGCTACATGCCGAAGCTGAGCGGCGTCTCGATGGGCATGGGCTCGCAGAGCTGCGGGAAGCTCCACCGCTCGATCTGGGTCACGACACAGGCCTCGAGCGTGGCGTCCTTCATGGACTGGCCCACCGCCTTGACCTGGGCCGGCTTGCCGTTCTTCTGCACCACGAAGCTCGCCATCCAGCGACCGCGCAGGCCCTCGTTGGACTTGAGCGCGCGCTGGTAGCACTGGGCGAGCTGGGGGGACTTGACCTTCAACACGCTCCGCACGCCCTCGTAGATCTCGCCGGGCTTGCACAGCACGATCGCCTTGACGCCCTTCTGGCTGGGGCCGTCTCCGAAGAAGACCGCGTCGAGGGGGTCGCCTTCGGGACCATCGGGCTGGAGCTGCCCGCCGGTGGGCGGGGGAGGCTCGGCGCTCTTGGCTGCGGTCGCGGAGGGGCTGGGCGTGCGACCGCTGCTCCCCCCGGCCGAGCTGGAGGCAGAGCCACCCGAGCGGGTCGCGGCCCGGCCGTCAGCCGCGTCGGCGACCGCGTCTTCGGGGGCCTCGCCTTCGGGGGCCTCGAGGTCTTCGTGGGCGGACATCGGCGCGAAGCTGAACTCCCCCATCTCGATCTGCATGGGCTGCACCTCGGGCTCGGGCTGCCCGAAGGCGAAATACCCGCCCACGCCCAACACCAGCAGGCCGATCGCACCCAGCGCGACAAACTTTCCGGAGCCGCCGCTCGCGGCTTCCTGTTCGGCGGCGATCTGAGCGCGCGCAGCCTCACCAGGATCCGTGGCGGTCTCCTCGCCCGGGACCTCAATCAGGCACGATGGGCAATGCCCACCGTTCACCAGGATCTCGTGTCCGACAGCGGCCCCGCAGAAGGGACAGGCACCCATTCGACCTCCTCGCGGCCATTGAGGGGGGTACGCGGGAAGCGAGACCCTACCATCGGCCCGGCAGGTGCGGCAACCACGTGGGCCGCCGCTCTTGCTCGGCCCGAACGCGAGACACCCGGACAGCCGCGCAGGTTCCCTCGCTCGAAAGGGGCGCACCGGGTAGGAAACCTGACACGACCCTTGCGATTGTGCCCTGGAGGATCCTGTGAGCAGCTCCCGTGACTTCGTCACCGCGACCATCGCCGACGCGCTCTTGCCCGTCTTGCGGCGCCCCGTCGAAGACGTCATCTACGAGACCATCGACGATCGGCAGATCCCGACGCGCACCGACTTCACCGAGATCCGCGATCTCGTGAACAGCCTGCGGGGCCAACTCACCGGCGCCACGGGCGGCGTGAAGCGGCTCGCCGAGACGGTAGACGAGCTCGACGAGCGGCTCGAGGCCCTCGAGGGCCGCGGCGACGCCCTCGCCGCGCTGCAGAAGCAGGTCGCCGATCAGCAGGCCGCGCTGGTGGCCCTCGCCGCCGACCTCGCCGATGTGGTCCGCGCCCAGAAGGCGAGCCCGCAGCCCGCGGTGACCGAGGCGAGCGCCCCGAAGGCGGCCGCCCCTGCGCCCGCCACCGCGCCCGCCGGCTGCCAGGTCGATGACTGCGCCCGCAAGGTGCGCGCGCGGGGCTTCTGCGCGAAGCACTACCAGCAGTGGCGACGCGGGACGCTCGACGGCTTCGACAGCCCCGACGCCTGAGCGTCCATCACATCACCGGCGAGCGCAGCCCGTACATCGTGTCGAGCGCCGTCACGCCGACGTTGCAGACCGCATGGAACAGCGCACCTGCGATGACGCCGCCGGTCTTCTCGCGCATCCACGCGAAGACCAGGCCGGGGAAGAAGGTGGCGAAGTGCCACCACTGCAGCTGCACCAGCGAGTGCCCGAAAGCGAAGAAGAGCGCCGCGATGACCGCGCCCCAGCCCATCGGCACTCCGAAGACCAACCATCGGCGGGGGAAGACCTCGTTCAGCCTCGTCTGAAAGTACCCCCGGTAGAAGAACTCCTCGGGGATGGCGACGAAGAAGATCTGGTAGGCCACCAGCACCAGCAGCTCATCCGGCAGGCGGGTGCCGACCTCGGCCCCGAAGAGCTGGGTCTGGTAGAGGTGGTAGCCGACCACGAACGGCACGGCGATGATGGCCGTCACGACTGCGGTCAGCCGCAGGGCGCCCCACCAGCCGGCGCGGTCGCGGAAGGCCGGGATGCTCAGCCGGTACGACCAGGAGTCGACGCCCCGCCAGCGGCACAGCAGCACGGGCGCGTAGATGAAGAGCAGCGGGACCGCAGCCACCACCCAGTCCGGGAGCCCCTGCGCCTGCGCGAAGACCACACCCCGGATGAGCAACAGGGTGCCGACCCACAGCGCAGCGAGCTCGAGCAGCACGGGCTTGAGCTCAGCGGTCGGGTCGGGGCGGTCTCCGCGGGCCACGGGCGCCCGCTCTACGACAACGCGTGGGAGAGGCGCCCGCGCTGGTACCCGAGCAGATCCAGGGTCACCCACGAGAAGCCTTGCGCCTCACACACCTCGACGATGCCCTCGCGGATCCCGGGGGCCACGACCGCGGCCAGCTCGTCGGGGTGAACCTCGATGCGGACCATCGCCCGCCCCTCGAGCTCGTGCCAGCGGGCACGGAACTGGCGCAGGCCGACCACCCTCAGGTAGCTCTCGACCTTCTGCACCTGTCGGATGCGCTCGACGGTGACGCGGGTGCCCACCGGGAAGCGGCTGCCGAGGCAGGCGAAGGCCGGCTTGTCCCACACCGGCAGTTCATAGGCCTGGGCGGCCGCGCGAACGAGCGCCTTGTCGAAGCCAGCCTCCACCAGAGGGTGACGGACCGCCTTCTCGCCAGCCGCCACCAGACCGGGCCGGTGGTCGCCCAGGTCGTCGGTGATGGTGCCGTCGGCCACCCAGGGCACGCCCAGGTCGCGGGCCCGGTCACGGGCCAGGGCGAACAGCTCAGACTTGCAGAAGTAGCACCGGTCGCCCGTGTTTCGCGCGTAGCCTTCGTCTTCGAGCTCGTGGGACTCGACCAGGACGTGCCGGACGCCGAGCCGCGCAGCGATGCGGCGGGACTCTTCGAGCTCTTCGGGGGGGAAGGTCGGCGAGTTGGCCGTGAGCGCGACGGCCCGGTCGCCGAGCACCTCATGGGCGACCGCCACCACGAGCGCGGAGTCGACCCCACCCGAGAAGGCGACGAGGACCTGATCCATCTCTCTCAACACGCCGCGCAGGCGGTCGAGGTGAAGGCGCAGCCGGTGCTCGGGGACGTGGTTCATGGCGACGGCCTAATCGCGGCCCTGGGACCGGTCCAGCCGCGGGCCGGCCGGGATAGGGCCTGCCCGGATCCGCCACCGGGACGTGACATGGGCCACCGAGCCCGCACCCAGGCCCTGCTCGCGCTGATGGCCGCGCCCCTGCTCGGGGTGGACTGGCCGTCGGCAGACGCCTGGCAGCCGCTCGAGCGTGGCGCGTCACCCCTCGAAGACGCCGCAGACGCCGCAGACGCCGCGCTCGACCTGCGCTCGGACGGTGGGGCGGCGGGGTCCTGGTACGCCGATGCGGAGCACTTGTTCGTGCGGATGCGGGTCGACGGCGAGCCCGGGCCCACCTGGGGCGCGCCCCGACGCCGCTATGGCGCCCTGCTCGACCTCGACGCCGACCCGGTCGCCTACGAGGTCGCCATCGTCCTGTCCGACGGCGGTCTCGACCTCGCCGACAACACGGTCGGCACCCGGGCCGACGGGTGGACCGACCCGCCCGATGGGGGCGCCCTGCGGGTGACCGAAGATCCCGCGGGCGACGACCGGGTGCGGGCGACCCGCGACGGCGAGGGGTGGTGGCTCGCCATCGCGGTGCCGGTCGCAGACCTCGAGGCCGCGCGCCCCCACGGGGGCTACGAGCACGGGCGAGCCTTTCGCGTGGCGCTGGTCACCGACGATGACGGCGGCGGCTTCTCGGCCGACCTCGCGGGCGCGTCGGTCGGCGCGGTGTTGGCCGACGGGCTGAGCGACCCCGTGGTCATCGACGCCGACGGCGACGGACTCGCCCTGGGCGACGAGCACGCAGCCGGCACCGACCCCGACGACCCCGACAGCGACGGCGACGGCATCACCGACGGCGACGAGGTGGGCTGGTCGGACGGCTCGGAGCCGGGCACCGGGACCGACCCCAACGACCCGGACACCGACGACGACGGCCTGTCCGACGGCCTCGAGGCGGGCACCTCGGACGGGAGCCTGAGCGGCACCGGGACCGACCCCAACGACCCGGACACCGACAGCGACGGGCTGACCGACGGCGAGGAGATCGGCACCGAGGGCGCGGCGGGCACCGGCACCGATCCCCTCGACGCCGACACCGACGACGGCGGCGTGAACGACGGCGACGAGATCGACGCAGGCACCGATCCCTTCGATCCGATGGACGACCTCGCCGCGCCCGGAAGCGGCGACGGCGACCCGCAGGGCGGCTTCGAGGACAAGGAGTGTGGCTGCGCGAGCGCGGCCCCCGTGCCCGCCTCGGGCGTGGTGCTGCTGCTCGGCCTCGTGGCCCTGGTGCGGCGGCGCGCCGCCTGAGCGCGCGCGGCGGCCGGATTTGGCCGGTGTGATGCCGCAGGGCCCACGATAGAGGTCGGGCGTCTCCACAGGAGCGCCCATGTCCCCTCGCCTCCGCCGCCTCCTCGTCGCTTCCGGCGCCGTCGGCGTGGTCGTCGTCGGTGGCGTCGTCGCGGCGCCGGCGCTGCTGGCTGCGCCGCTTCGAGACCTGCTCATCGACCAGATCAACCAGCGCCTCCAGGCCACAGTCGAGGTCGGCGAGGTCGAGGCGGCGCGGGTCGAGGCTGATCTTCATCCGCTCGATGCGAATCGGGAGGGGCAGGTCG
>JBDQIL010000351.1:0-5433 GCA_040264415.1 Myxococcota bacterium | reverse complement strand
GCGTCGCGCGGGCCGCGCTGGTCGCCGCGCGCGGTCACGACCGGGGCGCAGCCCTCGCCCGCGAGGGCCAGGGGGCCGGGCTGGCTGAGCCAGCCGCCCGCGCCGCGGCGGTGCGCCCCGGGCGCGCCCCCGCCGGCCACGGCCCCGACGGGGCCACGGTGGCCTACTTCCAGATGGACCGCGTGAGCGACGGAGGTGGCGCGGAGGTGGCCAGCCACAACAACGCCCCCGGCTCCGCCGAAGGCCGCTGGCTGACGGCTCGGTTCTTCGAGACCCACCTCGCGGGGGCGGCGGTCATCGAAGACCCCTACGCGGCCCTGGGCACGCCGCCGCTCGACTGACCCGGCCCGTGGCGCTGGCGGGTCACGGCGCCTGCGGCAGGTGGATCACGACCTGAGCGCCCGCGGCGGTGTTCCGGGCCTCGACCCTGCCGCCGTGTGCCTCCACCACCGCCTTCGTGATGGCCAGGCCGAGGCCGGTGCCGCCCTCGCGCTGGGTGTAGAAGCGCTCGAAGGCCCGCGCTGGATCGGGGAAGCCGGGGCCCTGGTCTTCGACCCGCAGCGCGACCTGTCCGCGGTCGGCCGAGACCTGCACCGACACGCCCCCGGGGGAGAAGTGGCAGGCGTTGTCGAGCACGTTGCGCACCGCCGCGTCGAGGGCGGCTGGCTCAGCCAGCACGGCCCCCTGGCCCTCGATGGAGAGGTCTGCGCCCAGGTCGTGACCGATCTCGGCGACCAGCGCGGCCAGCTCGACGCGCTCGCGGGGGGCCACGCCGGGCCCGGCCTCGGCGCGGGCCAGGTCGAGGAAGCGGCTGACCAGCAGGTCGAGCCGGGCGCTGGATCGCGCCAGCACCCGGGCCAGGCGCGCCCGCCGCGCAGGGGTGAGCTCGGCGTCACCCTGCAGGCGCTCCGAGGCCATCGACAGCGCCGCCACCGGGTTCTTGAGCTCGTGCGCCAGCTCGGCCATGCCGGCGGCGTGCGCGTCGCGGCGGCGCTGCAGGTCGTCGGAGAGCCCGTCGAAGGCGCGGGCGATGCGGCCGAACTCGTCGGGCCGCTCCCAGCCCAGGGGCGGGGGCCGGTCCTGGCCCCGGCGGTCCTCGACGTCGCGCACCAGCCGCTCGGCGGGCGCCACCAGCAGGCGGGCCAGCAGCCAGCCCAGCAGCAGCACCGTGGGCAGGGCCATCAGCGTGAGCTTGAGCAGCGGGACCTCCTCGTCGTGTAGCGCGCGGGCCGCCCGGCGGCTGCTCTCGGTGACCTCCAGCACGACGCCGCCCACCGGCTCGGCGCGCCGACAGGCCAGCAACTCGTCGGAGAAGGCCGTGAGGCAGCCGGTGTGGGAGCCGGTGGCGTTGACGTCGTCCAGCCAGGGGGCGGGCGCCACGGTCTCGGCCTGGCCGTCCAGCCACCACAGCGACGGGAAGTCCCGCTGCCCGAAGGCCGGGCGCCCGGCGAGCTGGCCCAGCGCGTCGTTGTAGTCGTGGTCGGCCTCGGTGAGCACGGCGCCGTCGGCGGTCAGGGTGCGGATGCGCACGCCGCGCTCGCGGGCCAGCCGCGCCAGGCCCGCGGGGTCGCCCGCGAGGGGGCGGGCCTGCTCGAAGGCGGCCTGGGCCTCAGCGGCCACGCGGGGCTGGGTGGTCGTGTCGACCCAGCGGTGCACGCGCACGCCCACCAGGGGCAGCGTGGCCAGGCCCAGGCAGAGGGCGAGGACCCGGCTGCGCAGCGACCGCAGCCCGATCAGCTCCGCCACCGATAGCCCGCGCCCACGACGGTCTCGATGCTGGCGAAGGACGGGTCGACCGCCTCGAGCTTGCGGCGAAGCCGCCGCACATAGGTGTCGATGAGCCGCGGGGCGACGACCGAGTCGTCCTGGCGGGCCTCGGCCAGCAGGACCGCGCGGCTGTGGACCACGCCGGGCTGCTGAACGAGGGCCTGCAGCAGGCGGAACTCGGTGACCGTGACCGTGATGGGCTGGTCGTGCAGGGTGACCAGAAGGCGGGCTGGGTCGAGGGCGAGGGGGCCGTCGCGCAGCACCGCGTCGGCCGCTTGGACCGCGCCCCCGCGGCGCAGCACGGCCCGCAGGCGCGCGAGCAGCACCCGAGAGGAGAAGGGCTTGGTGAGGTAGTCGTCGGCGCCCAGGTCGAGGCCCAGCGCCTCGTCGATCTCGGTGCCGCGCGCCGTGAGCAGCAGGACCGGCACGGGGTCGCCGGCCGAGCGTGCAGCAGGCGGATCGAGCCGCCGTCGATGGCCAGGTGGTGCGTGGTGGCCACCTCATCGATGGGCGGTGCGTCGCGACGGGGGCGCTGCAGGGCGTCTTGGAGGAGGGGATGCATGCCCGTCAGCGTATCAAGGGGCGCGCGCGACGGCCGCGGGTCGGGCCCCCCGAAGCTCAGGTCTCGTCTCGGCAGGTCCACGTGCCGCCCGCGCGGTCGCAGGCGACGGTGCGGTGGCCGTGCAGGGTGAAGGTGGCGGGCATCACGAAGCGGAGCTCGGCTGCGCCGTCGTCGCGGTCTTCGGGGGCGTCAACGGTGATCTCGATGCGGTCGGCGTCGTGGCCGTGGATGCGGCCCTTGGGGCTGCTCATCACCACCCCCGTGACTGCGTCGGCCAGCCCCGGCCATGGCTTCATGCGCTCGAGGGCGCCGGGGACCGGATCGGTCGCACCCGCTCCGAATGCCGAGGCGGACAAGAGCGCGGCGAGGGCCGCCGCGGCGACTCCCGATGTGAGGATGGTGCGGTTCATGGTTCTGGATCCGGGGTGTGGGGGGCAGCGCCACGAAGGTACGGCTGCCCCCCAGCGCGCACAAAAGGAAGCTCCTCAGGTGATGTTGAGCGTCTCTCAGGCGGCGCCCCTGCGGGCCCGCCAGTCGCGATGATGCACGGTTGGGGTGCATTTTGGGTGACGATTCGTGCATTTCTGATACAGTGTCCCGGTCGGAGGCGAGGCCGTGAACACCGAACAGATCGCAAGAGAGCTGGTGCGCGCCATCCGCGCCCACCGCTCCCAGGTCCAGTTCTCTCGACGCCTCGGCTACGGCAGCAACGTCGCCTATTCGTGGGAGGCGGGGCGCCGGTGGCCCACCGCCGCCGAGACGCTGCGCGCCTGTCACCGCACGGGGGTGGACGTCGCCGCCGCGCTCGAGGCCTTCCTGGGGCGGCGCCCGCCGTGGCTGGACGACGGGGATCCCTGGTCGCCGGCAGCGGTCGCGGCCCTGCTCGAGGGGCTGCGAGGCGACGCGTCGGTCACCGATCTGGCGGGGCGGGCTTCGCTGGGCCGGTCGCGGGTCTCGCGCTGGCTGTCGGGCGCCACCGAGCCGCGCCTGCCCGCCTTCTTGCAGCTGGTGGAGGCCGCCTCCGCCCGCTCGGTGGACTTCGTCGTGGCGCTGGTCGGGCCCGACTCGGTGCCATCCATCGCGCCGCTGTGGGCCCAGATGGAGGCGCGGCGCCGCGGCGGCGCCGAGTACCCGTGGACCCAGGCCATCATCCGGGCGCTCGAGCTGTCCGACTACCGCGCGCTGCCCGCCCACGAGCCCGGCTGGATCTCCCGCCGCTTGGGCATCTCGGAGGCGGAAGAGGCCCGCTGTGTGGCCTTCTTGCGTGACACGGGCCAGGTGCGATGGGACGGTCGGCGCTACCAGGTGGACGCGCTGGCGGTCGACACCAGCCGCACCCCCGAGGTCGGCCCCAAGCTCAAGGCCCACTGGGCCCGCGTGGCCGCCGAGCGCGTCGAAGCCGGCGCCCCGGGCCAGTTCTCCTACAACGTGTTCGTGGTGTCTCAGGCCGACTTCGAGCGCATCCGCGAGGCCCACCTGGCCTACTTTCGGGCGATGCGGTCGATCGTGGCCGCCTCAGAGCCGGGTGAGGTGGTGGCGGTGGCCAACGTGCAGCTGTTCGGGCTGCACGAGGGCTGAGGCCCCTCGGCCCCGGTCGGACAGCACGGGGTGACCGATGCCTGCGCCCCGGCGCTGCACCTGGACGTTGTCGTCGCGGGGTCGCGGTGCGGCACCCGCCGCGCCGTCGGCGCCGTCGGCGCCGTCCGCGCCGTCCGCGCCGTCGGCGCCGTCCGGCGGGACCCCGCAGCCCACAGAGGGCCACGAAGAGGGCGCCGGTGCGTGCTGGGGTGTGCTTGCTGCCTCCGGTGATCGGCCGACCCGGTGCCGAAGGGCGGGGGGCCACGAGCCCCCAGCGGCGGCCACGGGGCTACCATAGCGGCGCATGCCCGACCTCCGCCGCAGCCTCCCGCCCGCCCTCGCGGCCCTCGCCCTGTCGCTGGGCATGGCGATGTCGGCCCTGGGCTCGCTGCTCGACACCCCCGACTCGGCCCTGCTCGGCGACTGGACCCACCCCGACACCTTGTCGAACCACTGGCTGCTGGCGTGGGTGGCGGAGCAGGCGTCGAGCGGCGGCTCGCTGCTCCACAACGATCGCTACTACTGGCCCATCGGCGACGCCCCGCTGCTGGCGGGGAACGGCGCAGAGGGGCTCTTGTACCTGCCCTTTCACCTCGCGTTGGGGTGGCCGGGCGCTGTGGCACCGTATGTGCTGGCTGTGCTCACGCTGGGCGGCTTCGCCGCGCACCTGCTCGCCCGCGCGGCGGGCGCGCGGCCCTGGGCCTCGCTCGTGGCCGTCGGCTTCTTCGGTGCGAGCCCCTACGTCTTCCAGGAGCTGTCGGCGGGGCGCTTCAGCCAGGCCGACGTGGGCTGGCTGTTGCTGTTCCTGGCGTCGTGGCTGCACCTGCTGCGCGCGCCCTCGGTGTGGCGCGGGGTGGCGGCCGGCGCCGCGCTCGCCGCGACGGGCTTCTTCTATTGGTACTATGCCTGGTTTGGCGTGATCGCTGCGGTGGGGCTGTGGGCCGCCCGGGGCCCGCGCGCGGTGCCGTGGCGTCCGCTGCTGGCGGCCCTCGGCGTGGCGGCCGTCGCGCTGGCGCCCTGGCTGGCCCTGCACCTGTGGCACTGGTCGAGCATCCCCGGCACCGCCGAGGGCCTCTTCCCGCACCCCGAGAGCCGGCTCGACGTGGCCACCGCCACCCTCGCGGTGATGGTCGGCCAGGGCCGCGAGGCCAGCCGGGCGCTGCCGTGGACCCTCTGGGCGGCGGCGGTGTCCGGCGGCGTGATGGCCGCGCGGGCGTGCCTGCGAGCCGGAGGCGCGCTGCCGCGGTGGCTCGCGGGTGGCCTGCTGGCCACCTGGGCGCTCTTCTTCGCGCTGTCCTTCGGCCCGGCCTTCGACCTGGCGCCCTACACGGTGCTGTACGGCGCCCTGCCGGTGCTCCGCCGCTTCTGGTGGCCGCTCCGCCACACCGTCGTGGTGCACGCGGTGCTCGCGGTGTTCGCGGCGGTCGGGCTGAGCGGCCTGCAGACCCTGCTCGCCCGGCGGCTCGGGTCGGTCCGAGGCGCGGTCGCGGTCGCGGCGCTCGCGATCGGTATGGTGGTCACCGCTC
>JBDQIL010000350.1:0-5437 GCA_040264415.1 Myxococcota bacterium | reverse complement strand
GGGCGGCAGCCCGGCGCAGCCAGAGGGCCTGCCAGCGGCCCCAGGAGCGCCCCCACACCCGCCGCACTGCGTAGGGGCGGGCAGCGTCCCAGGCCGTGGTGGCCGGCGCACTGCGGGCCAACACGGTGACCGTGTGGCCGCCTCGGGCGAGGGCCGTGGCCGCGTCGTCGACCCATGACGCCACGCCGCCGTGCACCGTCGGCGGCAGGTCGACGGTGACCACCAGCCACCTCATGACAGGCCCGCCACCGCGGCGCGCACGCGATCGACGGACAGCTCGGCGAGGCAGGCGTGGTCTCCGATGGGGCACGCCGCCGAGCCGTGCCGTGAGCAGGGCCGGCAGGGCAGGTCGCGCTCCACCACGGCGCCGTGGTGGCACCAGAAGCCGTCGGCGGCGGTGGTCGGCCCGAACAGGCCCACCACCGGCACGCCCGCGGCCGCGCACAGGTGCAGCAGGCCCGTGTCGCCGGCGACCGCCACCCGACCGCGCCCCACCGCGACGAAGGTGCGCTCGAAGCCGCGCTCCCAGAGGGCCTCGGCGCGCGGTCCGATGCCCTCGGCCACCGCGCGCACGCGGTCGGCGTCGTCGGGCCCACCCAGCACGATCGACGGGCCGGGGAGGGATCGACCCAGCGCCACCCACCGCTCCACCGGCCACCGCTTGGTGGCCCAAGCCGCGCCCGGAACCAGCAGCGTGGCGTCTCGGGGGCCGGGCAGGTCGAGCCAGGGGCCCGGCGCGGGCTCGACCCCCGCCACCGCGGCGTAGCGGTCGATCACACGGGGCGGCGGCGCCCCCACCTTCAGCCACACCCGCAGGCGGCGCGGCGCGTCGTATCGCCGCACCCGCGACACGCCGCGCCGCCCGACGGTCTCGCGCCAGCTGCGCAGGTTGTTCTGCAGGTCGTAGATGCGGTCATGGTCTCCGAGGGGGTCTCGGCCGACCACCTCCACCCCCGACACGCCCGACAGGCGCGCCGCCACTGGGGCCCAGGCGGGCTGGGTCCGAAACACGACGCCAGGGAGCGCGGCGGTGACCGCCCCGGCGAGCACGACGTCCCCCAGGGACGAGGTTCGGATGACCACGGCCGACACGGGCTCCTCTCGGGCGCCGCGCAGGCGCCGCGCACCTGCGTACCACGGCGGCCCCCCTGGGCGACGGCTCAGCCGGCCCGCCCCACCACCGCGGCGAGCACGTCCGACACAGGCACCTGCAGGCACGGCACGCCGATTCCACAGGTCTTTCTGTAGCAGGGCCAGCAGTCGAGGCCGGGGCCGGCGGTGTGGGCGGTCGCGCCAGGCGCCGCCGTGCGGGCCGGGCTGGTGGAGCCGCACACCACCTGCACCGCGAGCACCGAGGCGCCCGCTGCCCGACGCGCGGCGGCGGCGAGGTGGGTGAGACCGCTGTCGTTGCCGACCACCCCGACCGCACGCACGGCGGCTGCGGCCATCCCGGCCAAGGGCAGCGCCGGCAGGCGGAGGTGGGGCCCCGCGACCTGCCCCAGCGCGGCGTCTTGGCCCGGACCCGCCGCGAAGACCGGGGACAGGCCGGCCGCCGACAAGCGATCGGCGAGCGCCCGAAACCCACCCCATTCGACCACCGCGCCGCTGGCCGACAGCGGCAGCAGCAGCACCGCGCGCGGCGGGAGCGGAGGCGCCGAGTCCGGCCGGCTGGGCAACGACGGCCCGCCGGTCGCCACCACCCCAGCCGCCGCAGCGATGGCGGCGTAGGTGTCGAGGCGGTGGCCAGGGAGCGCCTCCACCGCGTCGGTGAGCAGCGGGCCCCGCAGGTCCCACCGCAGCCCCACACGACGCGGCACGCGACGGGCCTCCCAAGCGGCGCGGAAGGCCGGCTTGAAGAGAACCGCGATCTCGGGCTCCTCCACCGGATCCTGGGGGAGGTGGCCGTAGAGCTCTCGGGCCCACTTCGGGCCGACGACGCGACACGGACCCGCCGCCGCGAGGGCGCCGATGGCCGGGAGGGCCAGGACGCCGTCGCCGAGGTGGTCGGGAGCGCGGACCAGGAAGCGTGGCACGCCGCCACCGTAGCCGAGGGCCGTCGGGCCGCGCAGCCCCACCGCCCGCCGGGCCTACCCGACGCGGCCCGCCCGCACCTGGAGCACGCCCTCCTCCACCCACACCACCTGCTTGAGCACCGCGCTGAAGCGCCTCTTGATCTCGCGCTCTCGCTGCACCGGGAACAGCCGCACCAGGCAGGAGAGCGTCTCGTGGGGGGAGCAGCCGGTGAAGCCCACCACCATCGGGCGACCGGACTCCGCCAGGCGCAGGGCCATCTCGGCGGCGGCGGCGGTGGGCAGGTCGGTGACAGACAGCGCGTCGGAGTCATCCACCAGCGCCGCGCGCAAGCCGGCCTCGATGCTGGGCACGTCGACGCCCACCTCGCGCTGGGCGATGCTCGCGAGGGCGTCTCGGTGCAGGAACTCGAGCGGATGCTCGAGGGCGATGAGGTGCCCGGCGCAGGTGCGGTTGTACCCCGCCACCAGCGCCGCGATGATCGAGAGGCGCTCGCCGCGACCCAACACGAGCGTCAGCCCCGGCTCGGCCCACACCCTCTGAGCGAGGCCGGCGGGCGGCTGAAAGTCGGCGAGGTCCGGCGGCACCAGGGCCATGCAGTGGATGTTGACGCCCAGGGTGCCGCGCTGCCGGTAGATGTCGGCCCGGAAGCGACCCTGTCCCTGCACCCCAAAGCCCACCGAGAGATCGGTGATGGCGGCCAGGGCAGCCGCCGAGCCGGACAGCTCGAGCACGGTCTGTGCCAGGCGGTGGGTGTCCGATGGGCTCAGGCCCGATCGCTGCGTGGGCCGCAGCGCACCGCCGATCCGAAACCGAGGCGGACCGGGCACCTTGAAGTGCAGATCGGTGGCGCCGGCCTCGACTGCTTCGGACAGCAGCGCGCGCAGATGCCTGGCGTCGTAGGCCGGCGTCGGAGCGGAGCGCAAGGGAGCGGGAGAGTGGAGTGGGCGTCGCATGCCCTTCCATCGACCCCGCAGCCGAGACCTTGAGCCAAAGCGCTATTTTCGGTTCTTCTTGCGGGCGCGGCGCTTGCGCAGCCGCTCTTCGCGCCGGGCCTTCTTCTCTTCGACCGACAGCTCGTCCCGCTCGGGTTCGGCCGCCGGGCCGCCGAGGCCCATGCCGAGCATGCCCGCCGGGCCGCCCATCATGCCGGGGGCCGCGCCGCCGCGCTTGGCCGCGCGCCGCTGGGCGCGGGTCTGGCCCATGCCCGGGAAGCCGCCGCCGCCGCCGCCGCCGCCCAGCAGGTTGCCGAACATGCCGCTCGACCCCATCTGGCCCATCATCTGGCGGGTCTGCAGGAAGCGCTCGTGCAGCGCCTCCACCTCTTCGAGGGGGCGCCCCGAGCCCTTCGCGATGCGCTCCATCCGCGACTGGTTGAAGACGTCGGGGTTGTCGCGCTCCTCGTGGGTCATCGACTGGATCATGGCCTTGACCTTGAGCAGCTCGCGGTCGTCGAGGGCCTCCGGGGGGATCTGATCGAGCAGCTCGCCCATGCCCGGCAGCTTCTCGAAGATGGCGCGCAGGTTGCCCATCTTGCGGATCATCTCGATCTGCTTCATGAAGTCGGCGAAGGTGAACTGCCCGGTGAGCATCCGCTTCGCGTCGTCTTCGGCCTCGTCTTGATCGACGACCTGCTCGAAGTCCTTCATCAGGCCCACGACGTCGCCGAAGCCCAGGATGCGGTCGGCGAGGCCTTCGGGACGGAACTCGTCGAGCTTGTCGAGGCCCTCGCCCATGCCGAGGAACTTGATGGGCTTGCCCGTGACCTCCTTGATGGCCAGGGCCGCTCCGCCGCGGGCGTCGCCGTCGAGCTTGGTGAGCACGAAGCCCGTGAAGTCGAGGCGGCGGTCGAACTCGGCGGCGGTGCGCACCGCGTCTTGGCCGATCATGGCGTCGCAGACGAACAGGATGTTGTCGGGGCGCGTCTGGGCCTTGATCTCCTCGAGCTCCCCCATCAGCTCGTTGTCTACAGCCAGCCGACCGGCCGTGTCGAAGATGACCACGTCGCGACCGACGTTCTTGGCCTGCTGCAGCGCCAGGGTGCACAGCTGCACCGGCTTCATGCCCTTGATGCTGAAGACCGGCACGCCCAGCCGACGGCCGAGGGTCATGAGCTGGTTGATCGCGGCCGGCCGGTAGATGTCGGCGGCCACCAGCAGGGGCTTCTTGCCCTCGTTCTTGAGCTTGCGGGCGAGCTTTCCGGCGGTGGTGGTCTTCCCGGAGCCCTGCAGGCCCACCATCATGATGATGGAGGGATCGCGCTCGAGCTCGAGCGACGGATCGACCGGACCCATCAAGGCCACCAGCTCGTCGTGGCAGATCTTGATGAAGTGATCGGCCGGCGTGACCTTGACGCCCGGGGGCAGGTCTTTGAAGGCGTCCTTGCTCTTGAGCTTGACCACCTCGCCCACGGCGCGCTCTTGCACGGTGGACAGGAAGCGCTTGACCACCGACAGCTCGACGTCGGCCTCGAGGAGGCTCACGCGCACGTCGCGCAGGGCGGTCTTGATGTTGTCCTCGGACAGCTCAGCCTTGCCTTGCAGCTTGAGGCGAGCGTTCCGGAAGCCCTTGGAGAGGGTCTCGAGCATGGGTTGGCCGGGGGTGGGAGGGGGTGCAACCGCGCCCCTAACCAGCCGGACCCTGTGGCTACGACTCGAAGTCGACCGCGACCGCCCCGCGGGCCCGCGCCTTGATCCAGGCCACGACCTCGAGGTGCACCGGATGGCTGGCATACGCGGCGAGCCCAGCGCGATCGGCGTGGCGGGTGATCAGCGCCAGCTCGTAGCTGCGGTCGGAGCGGGTGGTGTCTACGCCGGCCTCGATGGCGTCGAGGCCCGGCACCCGGCCGGCCATGGCCAGCAGCCGGTCGCGGGCGCCCGCGGCGGTCTCGAGATCATCGAAGCGGAAGCAGACGACGTGGGTGAGCATGCGCGCTCCGGGGGTCGGGCCCGAGGGCCGGGCTTTGGTGGGGCGCAGCCTACCCCGCGACGGGGGCCGGCTCTGCCAGCCAGCCCGCCAGGGCCGCGTACACGCCGGCGTGGGTCTGCAGCTGGTGGTGGGCCACGACGCCAAAGTGGCGCACCCGCACGTCGGCGCCGCCCGGGCCGCCGGCGCTCGCGACGGGCACCAGCATGTCGCCGAGCACGTGCGCGGTGGGGTGGTGGGCCCGCTGGCTGAGGGTGCCGGCGACGAAGAGGTAGCGCACGTCGGACAGCAGCGGCCCGAGGCCCGGGAGCGACCGGTGGCGCAGGTCTTGAATGCCGGCGGAGCGGTGCGCGAGGATGCGTCCTGCGACGCGCGTGACGGGGTGCGGCACCGCTCCGCCGGCATTCAAGACCTGCGCCACCGGTCGCTCCCGGGCCTCGGGCCGCTGCTGTCCGACGTGCGCTACCTCTTCGTCGCCGGC
>JBDQIL010000349.1:0-5440 GCA_040264415.1 Myxococcota bacterium | reverse complement strand
CGATGGGCCGGGGGATCACGAGGGAGGTCATCAGCCGGTAGACGTGGGAGCCGCGCAGCTCGTCGGGGTCGATGTGCATGGCGGGCGCCTATCCCGAGGCCGCGCCGGACGGGATACGCGCCCGCCATGCGCCACCAGCTGCTCTTGATGATCACCTTGACCTCGCCCTTCTTCGGGGCTTGCTCGGTCGGCTCCCCCGGTCCCGCGCCCGCTGGCAGCCCGGCAGCCGTCCATGCAGAAGAGGTGCGCGAGATCGAGCGGCTCGCGGCCGAAGTAGACGCCCTGGCCCACCAGCTCACCGTGCAGGTCGACGAGAGCCGCCGAGCGGTCCAAGAGGGTCGCTCCACCCCCGACGCAGAGATCCCCCGCATGACCGCGCTCGCCGGTCAGCTCGGCGACAAGAACGAGGCGCTCCAGGTGGCGGTCACCGCCCTCGAGGCGCGGGTGATCGCGTCGGCCCAGGGCGACCACGACGACTAGCGGGTGGGCGGACTCGACTCGGGCCCCGGCGCGCCCGGCGGCGGCGCCTCTGGAGGCCGGGCCACCCAGGCCCGCACCTGGCGCACCCGGTCGAGCAACCGCCGGAAGTCCACCGCCTCAGCCCGATCGGCCGGCCCGGGATCGGGCACCTTGGCGGTCGTCAACGCCACCCGAGGCGCCGACCCCACAGGGGACGCGGGGGCAGTCCGAAGCTGCCCATCGGCGAAGGGCCCGAGGGTGTAGACGCCCACCGTTCGATCGAGCGGGATCGGGGGGGTGGCTGCGTAGGCGTCGAGCCCACCGGGCTCGGGCACCGCGCAGAAGAGGAGCGTGTACGACGGCTTCTCCCTGCCCGTGAAGCTCTTGGCCAGCGCGATGAGCGCGGTGAGGGGCACCGCGCCGTGCGCCGCACCCGCCCCGCTGTCCAGCGCGAGGATCGCGATGGTGTCGTCGGACTGCCCGTCGCGCTGCCCGCACACCAGCGCGCGCCCGTCCCCCAGGGGCTGCTGCCATGCGCGCCCGTAGGCCGGAACGAGGCTCATCTGGGACAGGCGCTGCTCGACCCAGGCCGCTCCCGCGGCCGCGCCCGGCTCGCCTGGCCCCCGCGGCGCCGCCGAAGGCCCCCCCAGCGCGAAGACGTCGCGCTGAAGGTCTTCGAGGTTGACGGCATCGATGCCGGTGGGGGGCAGGTGCACGCCGAGCTTCTCGGCCTTGCAGCCCAGCGCCCACACCAGCAGCGCCGTCGCCCTCATCGCAGGTAGCCGTGGTCGCGAAACCAGCGGTGCGCGCGCTCCACAGCGACGTGGATGGGGGTGCGCGGCACACCCAGGTCGGCCCACGACCGCGCCCCGGTGCGGTACCGCTCCTGCTGCATGCTGCGCAGCACCATCGGGTCGAGGCCCGCGAATCGGTGCGCGTCGAGGCGCGCCAGGCGCCGACCCGCTGAGCCGGCGAGCCGCACCGCGAGGTCGGGCACCGGCACCACCGGAGGCCGTCGCCCGGTCACATCCGAGACGATGCGCATGAACTCGCGGTAGCTCAGGTTCTCGTTTCCGAGCAGGTAGCGGCGGCCCGGCTGGCCGCGCAGCATGGCCTGCACGTGCCCCTCAGCGCAGTCGCCCGCCCCCTGAAAGCACTTCCCACCCTTCGGGAAGACCGGCACCCACCGCTTCGCCATGGCCACGATGAGCTGCCCGCTGGTGGGCTTGACGTCCCAGGGGCCCAGGATGAAGTCGGGGTTGACCGTGACGGCCTCGGTGGGCCCCGGCCAGCCCGCCACCAGGGCCTCCGCCTCGAGCTTGGTGTCGTGGTACGCCCGCAAGGCGTTGTCACGCCCGTAGATGCGGTCGGGATCGAGCGGCGTGTCTTCGTCGCCCGGCGCGTGGCGGGGCCCAAAGCCCACCGTCACGCTGGACGAACACAGCACCAGCCGACCCACGCCCGCGCGATCGCAGGCCCGCAGCAGCGCCCGCGTGGCATCGACGTGCACCGCCCGCATGCGGGCGTCTCCCCCCGGGCTCGGGTCGAAGATGCCGGCCACGTGGTACACGCCATCGCAGCCGTCGAGCGAACGAGCCAGGGCCTCGACCCCAGCATCGGAGTCGTCGAGGGGGGTCGTGTCGAGGGTCACATCGAGGCCCTCGAGGGCCAAACGCGGCTTGCGGATCAGGCAGCGGACTCGGTCCCCCCGGTTCAGCAAGAGCCGAACCAGGTTGGCGCCGATGAAGCCCGTGCCGCCGGTGACCGCGACGTCCATGGCCCGCCGCCCGCCGCCTACCGGCCGCGGACGAACATCTCCCGCGAGATGATGAGGCGCTGGATCTGGCTGGTGCCCTCGTAGATCTGGAAGATCTTGGCGTCGCGCATCAGCTTCTCGACCGGGTACTCCTTGTTGAAGCCGTACCCGCCGTAGACCTGCACCGCGTCGGTGGCGACCTTCATGGCCATGTCGGCGCAGAAGGCCTTGGCCATCGACGCCTGCATGGTGTTGCGCTTGCCGGCGTCCTTCAGGGCGGCGGCCTGCCAGCACAGCAGCCGGCCGGCGTCGATGTTCATGGCCATCTCGGCGATCATGAACGCGATGGACTGGTGCGCGGCGATGGGCTTGCCGAAGGTGCGCCGCTCGGTGGCGTACTGGGCCGCGTGCTCCATGGCCGCGCGGGCCAAGCCCACCGACGCGCAGGCCACAGACGGTCGGGTGTAGTCGAAGGCGGCCATGGCCAGCTTCCAGCCGTCGCCCTCTTGGCCGACCACGTTCTCGGCGGGGACCTCGACGTTCTCGAAGGTGAGGCCGCGGGTGTCGGAGGCCCGCTGCCCCATGTTGTCCTCTTTCTTGCCCACGATGACGCCGTCCCAGCCCTTCTCGACGATGAAGGCGGTCATGCCCCCGCGAGCCTTCTTCTCAGGGTCGGTGAGCGCGACCACGAAGTACCACTCGGCCACGCCGGCGTTCGTGATCCACATCTTGGTGCCGTTGAGGATGTAGGTGTCACCCTTGCGCACCGCGGTGGTCTTCATGCCCTGCACGTCGGAGCCGGCGCCCGGCTCGGTGACCGCGTAGGCGCACATCTGCGGCTCTTCGGTCATGGGCTCGAGGTACTTGCGCTTGAGCGCGTCGCTCGCGCCCAAGATGACCGGGCCCTGCGCCAGGCCGTTGGCCTCGAGGGCGGTGCCGATGCCGGTGCAGCCCCAGGCCAGCTCTTCGGCGAGCAGCAAGCCGTCGAAGTTCGACAGCTCGAGGCCACCGTAGGCCTCTTCCACGTGGGTGTTCATCAGGCCGAGCTCGTGGGCCTTCTTGATGACCTCCCACGGGTACTCGCCCGTCTCGTCGTGGTGAGCCGCGACGGGGCGGATCTCGTTCTTCGCGAACTCGTGGGCGAGCTCGCGCAGGGCGAGCTGTTCGTCGCTGAGCTCCATGGAGAAGGACATGCGGGGCTCCTTGGCCTGTGGCGATGGGCGGGGCCGTCCTCCCTAGCGCCTTGGCCGGACCCCGGCACGCGCCGGACCCCCTCGACCGGCCCAAGGCGGTGGTTAGGCTGCCCTCCTGGAGGCACCCATGTCCCTCGCCCAGACCGAGACATCCCCCGCCGTGCAGACGGTGCAGACGCCCAACCCCGACGCCCTGATGTTTCGGGTGGACGAGGTGCTGGTCCCCGCCGGCACCTTCGAGTTCCGCTCACGAACCGAGGCCACCCGCGCTCCACTCGCGCAGAAGCTGCTGGCCCTCGACGGCATCGACCTCATCCTCGTGGCTCCCAAGTTCGTGACGGTGCGCAAGCAGTCCGACGCCGACTGGCACGACCTCATCGCCGACGTCACCATCACGATGCAGAACTTTCTGCTGTCGGGGGACATGGCGGTGCTCGACGCCCAAGGGGCGGCCGCGCCGGGCCCGCAGCGCACCGCCATCGAGCAGAAGATTCTCGCCCTGATCGATGAGGAGATCCGCCCCGCGGTGGCCCAAGACGGCGGCGACGTCGAATACGTGAGCTTCATCGACGGCGTGGTCTCGCTGCGAATGACCGGCGCCTGCGGATCCTGCCCGTCGAGCACCATGACCCTCAAGATGGGCATCGAGGCGCTCCTCAAAGAGGAGATCCCCGAAGTGCAGAGCGTCGAGGCCGTGCCGTCAGCCTGAGCCCAGCGGCCGCACCGCTCAGATGAGCACCTCGTCGGGCGGCGACAGCTCACCAAACAACAGCGGCCGCGGCTGCCAGGTGGCGTGGAGCGCCTCGCGGGCCCGCGCGAGCTCAGCGGGCGGCACGTAGATGCGGCTGACCGAGGCGGTGACCTGGTCGCGGCGAAAGTTGCGCGTGGCGTCGTGCAGGCGCAGCACCTGCCGCTGCCCCCCTCGAGGGTGGTCGACCACGTAGAGATCCGGGGCACCCGCCTTGGGGGGCC
The DNA here is from genome assembly GCA_040264415.1 of Myxococcota bacterium. Classification (GTDB taxonomy): domain Bacteria; phylum Myxococcota_A; class UBA796; order UBA796; family UBA2385; genus M30B51. The sequence goes on along the minus strand of JBDQIL010000349.1, from coordinate 1,060 downwards.
GCTGCATCACCCCCCGCTCGGTGCGCGAGATGGCGTCGATGCCCGCACGCGCGAGCAAGTCGGTGCGTTGGGCGAGCGCGGCCTGCTCGGCCGTCCCGTGCGCCTCGAAGACCACCTTGTAGGGGTCGAAGCCGATCAGACGCCGCGCCCAGGGGTCGTCCTGCCGGCGCACCAGATCCCACAACCACGCGTCGTCGGTGCGGGCGTAGGCCTCGGCGTCGGCGGGCAGGGTCCAGTCGGGGCGGCTGGTGGCCAGGCTGCGCTTGAGCATCTCCTCGTAGGCGACGGACTTCTGGTGGAAGTAGACCATCACGAACATGTGGAAGCGCGCGATCATGAAGTCGTCGAGGGCGTGCAGCGCGCGGCCGTCGAGGGCGAGGCAGACCCGATCGTCGGCGTCGACGTGCCGGGTCAGGTGGCTGATGAGCCAGGCCGTGTCGATCTCACCGTAGCGAGCCCCGGTGAAGACCGAGTCTCGAACCAGGTAGTCGAGCCGGTCGACGTCGAGCTCGGAGCTGATGAGCTGGGAGAGGAGCCCCCGCAGGTCGCAGCCAGCCTCCACGAAGAAGTCGTCGTCCACCTGCACCTGTGGGCTGATGAGCGCGGCCACGTGGGCGGCGGTGAAGTCGAACGACGCCGCGAAGGCGCCAGACAAGGGGCTGGCCGTCACGAGCAGCAGCGTGAAGTCTTCGTGGGTGGCCCGCCGGCCCCCTCCCCCACCATGCTCGGGCTTCAGCGCCAGCGCGTCGAGGAGCGGCAGCGCGAACTCGACGGCGTGGCTGAACGGCGGATGGCCGAGATCGTGGCACAGCGCCGCCATGCGAACACAGCGCCGCAGCGCCACCCGCCGGGCGGTCGAGGGGAAGGGGTCATCTCGAAAGCAGGCGTCGAAGGCTCGGCCTGCGAGGTGCATGGCCCCGAGCGAGTGCAGAAAGCGGGTGTGGGTGGCGCCTGGGAACGCGAGGTGCGAGAAGCCGAGCTGGCGGATCCCCCGCAGCCGCTGCACGACCGGATGATCGATGATGTCGAGCTCCGCGGCGTCGACGGGGATGGCCCCGTG
>JBDQIL010000348.1:0-5449 GCA_040264415.1 Myxococcota bacterium | reverse complement strand
GTCGGGCGGCGCGGTGGCCGCGGCGGTGGGGCCGGTGGGGCTGGGCACGCTGCTTGTGCTCTACGGCCTCCGCTTCGACCTGTGGTCGAACCTGCCCGACCCCTACGGCGCCCCCAGCTTCAACCTGCGCTACCGGGTGCCCATGTGGCCGATGATGGCGCTGAGCCTCGCCGCCCCCCTGGGCATGTGGGCCGGCGCGCGCCGCAGACGGTGGGCGCTCGCCCTGGCCCCGCTGGTGCTCACCGGGGCTGCGCTGCGCGCCAGCCAGTGGACCGCGCCTCGTGAGGCCTTCTCTGGGCTGCGCGTCTTCGCCCACGACGGCTGGTCCGACGACACCGTGCCGCTGGGGACGCCGCCCCAGCACCGCAAGGAGGCCCAGGGTCGGCCGGTGGATCTGCGGGCCGGCCTCGACTGGCTGGCCACCCACGACGACCCGCTGCCCGAGTGCGGGTGGGCCCATGTCTTCGAGGTGGGGCGGCGGCTGGGCGTGGCGCTCGCGCTCGAGCCGGGCCGCGCCGACCTCCCCGGCGCGCTGGCCGACGCCCTGGGGCAGGCACCCTCGCGGCCCGGCCGGCGCATCCTCGCCTTCGGCATCGCGAAGGGGCTGACGCCCACCGGCGACCTCGACGCGATCGACCTCGACGCCGTCCTGTCCACCCTGGAGGCGCCGGCGCTCGCGGCGCCGGTCGGTCGCGAGCTGGGCGGGCTGGCACGGGAGCGGCTGCGTCCCGACGGGGACGCCGGGCGGGCGCTGCCCCCCGCGGTCTGGCAGGGGCTGTGCGAGTCCCGGGGGGAGCACGCGGTGGCCCAGGGCACCCGCCGCGGTGAGCGCCCCCCTGGGCCGCTGCGGGTCGAGGCGGGCGCGTGCGGCGCAGCCATCGGGCCGGGTGTCGCCCGTGGCTGGGCGCAGTGGGTGGGCTGCGAGGCCCGCCATGGCGAGACGCTGGCCGTCACCCTCGGGGCCTTGGGTGCCTCGCCGGGGGGCGTCGCCTGGGACCGCTACGCCGTGTCGTGCCAAGAGCACCGGGGCCGCCTGTCTCCACCCGCGCCCTGACCGACGGTCGCCCTCAGGCGAAGCCCTCGCTGCCACACTGGGCACATTGCAGGCGGTTTCTGCCGGCTGGGTTCATGGCCCCGCCGCAGTTGGGGCACTGGCCGGTGCCGAGCCGGGCCGCCGACGCCGACCAGACGTCGGGCCAGTGCACCGTGCCTTCGAAGTCGCCGGACCCCGCCAGCTCGTAGATCCAGGCGCGCACCACCGCTGACGGCACCCCGACCCCCGCCGACAGCTCGGACTCGGTGACCTTGCCCCGGGCCTCGATGATCCCGAGCAGCTGGGGCCGCCCGGTGCGCGACAGGTTGCCGCTGACCCACGTGCGCGCCGCGAGGTTGAGCTCTCCGCCGATGCGCGCCTCGACCTTCCGCAAGAGCGGCTCGATGCGTTCGGCGGGCAGGTCGACGGCCTCGGCGAGCTCATCGAAGGTCGCGGCCCGCCGCTCGCCCAACAGCGACACCAGCTCGGTCATCGCCGCCTGATCGATGGTCTGCTCGAGGGTGCGGAAGGCCGTCAGGATCGACCAGCAGCCCGAGCCGAGGAGCGCGGCGGTGGGCAGCCCGCAGCAGAGCACGCCGCCACCCAGGCCCGTCGCCACCCCCTCATCCAGGCCCATGCCCGCGGCCAGGAGCACGGCCGCCACCATGCTCACCAGCCCTGCGGCGATCCAGACCACGCCCCGCGGGAAGGGTCGGGGCTCCTGGGCTCCCGCGATGGTCAGGCCGATCATCAGCGGGCCGCCGCCGAAGAAAGACGCACCGAAGAGGCCCAGCCCGAGACCGGAGGAGGCGCTCGAGGGCGGGGTGAGACCCATGAGCAGCGCCAGGACGATGCCCAGCCCCCCGGCGCCGGCGCCCACCAGCGACCAGATCACCGTGCTCGAAGCGGGGCGGGCGACGCGGGACAGGCTCACGGGGACTCCGGCGACCAGGCGCGCCATCGTAGCCCGGAGGGCGCCGGGGATCCCGGGGGCCGTGCCGCGCGATATCCCTCGGTGCACGCGCCGCTCGGGTCGGGCGCGACGGGAGCCGCATGACCACGCCCACCCCAGAAAACGTCGCGCCCCTGGTGCAAGACCTCGTGGTGCGGGGGCGATCCGTCCAGCTCCGGCTGGTGTGCCCCCGCTCCGGACACGCCGTGTCTGCTCGGGCGACCGCGCCGGCCTCGTCGACCACCGCGGTGGCCACCCGCATGAAGTCCACCGTCAGCCGCACGCTGCTCTACAGCCTGCGCCGCACCATCGCCAACCTCGTGCGCGGCATCTTCGGGCATGGCGTGGTGGGCCGGCTGGCCTCTGATCTCGCGTATACGGCGCTCAGCGAGGCCCAGCGGGGCCGCGCCCGGCCAGGCGCGGCGGGACTCTCCGCCGCCGAACAGCAAGAGGCGGTGGTGGCGGCCTTTCAGTCCGTCGCGACGGCGTTCGTCTGGGACCCCGAGGGTGCCGCCTGGATCTCGGCCAAGGCCGCTGTCGAGCTGCTCGGGGCGTTTCAGCGCCAGCTCAGCGAGCACCCCGTGCTGCACCCCTACGACCGGCAGGTCCTCGCGCGCATGCTCGTCGAGGTGGCCCGCGCCGACGGGCGGGTCTCTCCCGAAGAGTCGTCGTGGCTCACCGAGATGATCACCGCAGACCAGGGCAGCGTCGACGACATCGCGAACCGGCCGCCGCTCACCACCGCAGAGCTCCGCTCGACCAGCCCGACGCCCATCCGTCGCTCGCTGCTGCTGCTCGCGCACGCCCTGGCGCTGGTCGACGAGAACCTCGATCCGGCCGAGCTGCAGGCCCTGAGCCGCTTCGGGCAGGGGCTCGAGCTGTCGCCGCGGGACCAGGAGGAGATCGGCCAAGTGGCTCGAACGTGGGTGCTCGACCAGGCGCTGGACCGCATGGCCACCTGGGGTGGCCACGACGCGCACGCCCGCGAGCAGCTCTACGCGCTGGCGGGCCGGCTGGGCATGAGCCAGCCGCAGGCCGAGCAGGCCGAGGCGCGCTTCTTGCGCCGGTCGGCCCGGTAGGGCTCAGCTCACCCGCAGGCGGCCCGACTCGTCGATCGACAGCGGGACGTCGCCGAAGGGGGTGGCCACGTTCAGGTTCGCGCCCAGCTGCGCCTGCACGTCGCCCCGGTTCTTGATGGCGTTGAGCAGGCCCGCTCCCAGCGACGTGAGGGTGAGGTCGATGGGCAGCTCGAGTCGCTCGGTGCCGTCGCCCGCGATGTCGCCCAGGCGCTCGACCACGCCATTGGCGACGCGCTCGCCCGCGAGGCGCACGTCGTAGTCGAAGCCCTTGAAGGAGATCCGATCTCCGCCCAGGTTCGTGGCGTCCATCTGCACGCCCAAGGTGGCGCGGTTTCCGGGGAGATCGAGGCGCTTCACGCGCAGGCCGGCCAGGCGCACGGTCGGGCGCCGCAGCGCGGGGACGTCGCCCGCCGCGTCGTAGGGCAGCTTGGCCTCGCCGACCGGCGTGTCAAAGCCCATGTGGCCCGCCAACCCGAACGCGAGCCGGTCTTTGCCGCGGGTCGCTTGAAGCAGCTCCGCGAGGTCCTTCCAGCGCAGCGTGAAGGGGAAGCGGAGGGGCGCGCTGCCCTTCGGCTCGAGGGCCACGCCGTTCGGGTTGCGGCCGTCGAAGGCGCGGGCCCCCTCGAGGTCGAGGGCGTAGCTGAAGCTGGAGAGCGCGACCCGCAGCGGCGCCGGGTTGTCCACCTGGAACAGGAAGGTGAGGTTGGCCCGCTCGAAGTCGATGTCGCGCAGCTTCACGCGATCGAAGCGCACCTTGGGCAGGAACTTCTTGGCCGCCTGCTTGATCTGGGCCGGCGTCATCTTGGGGCAGCCGGCAGCGAACAGGGCCAGCGCGGGGGAGGCGGCGAGCAGCGCGCGACGGGTGGGCATCGGGGTCTCCATGGAGCGTCTCTCACCTCGTAGCGTGCCCGGCGCCCACGAAGGAGCCGCTGAGGCCGACGGCGGCGCGACCCGGAGTCTGGGCCTTGGGGGTTCCATCGCGACGGCGTCGGCTTCAGCCGGGGTGCGGCGCGGGGCCCGGGTAGGTGCGGGGCACCCGCGCGTTGATGCCGGTGAGGATCTCGTAGGGGATCGTGCCGGCCCACTCGGCGAGCTCCTCCACCGTGATCCGGTGGCCGTCGGCTTCGCCGAGCAGGGTCACCGGGTCGTCGTTCCAGGCCGAGGCCGCGCCGATGTCGACCATGACCTGGTCCATACAGATGGCGCCCACCACCGGGTGCCGCGCGCCCCGCAGCAGGACCTCGGCCGAGCCGGACATGCGGCGGGGATAGCCGTCGCCGTACCCCACCGGAACCGTGACCACGCGAGTCATCTGCGAGGGAGTCCAGGTCGAGCCGTAGCTCACTGGATCGCCCGCACGGACCACCTTGAAGTACACGACGCGGCTCCGCCAGGTCAGGGCCGGCCGCAGCGGGAGAGACCGGGGCACGTCGGGCGACGGGTACACGCCGTACAGCGCGATCCCAGGCCGCACGAGGTCGAGGTGGCTCTCGGGGAGCCGCAGGATCGCCGCGGAGTTGGCGATGTGGCGGGTGGGCGGCCGCAGGCTGCGGCGCTGGTAGAAGTCGAGCACGGTCAAGAAGCGCTCGAGCTGCAGGCGCGCGTGCGACAGATCGGGGGTGTCGGCGTTGGCGAAGTGGCTGAAGATGCCGACCACGTCGACGTTCGGGCAGCGCAGGCTGGCCTCGAGGAGCCCCTCGGCGGAGTACCAGTGCACGCCGATGCGCTCCATGCCCGTGTCGATCTTGAGGTGCACGCGCGCGCGCTGGCCCCGGGCCGCAGCGCAGGCCTCGATGGCCTCGAGCTTGGCGATCGACGAGGCGGTCAGCATCAGGTCGTGGTCGAGGAAGAGCGGGATCTGGCTGCCGAGGATGCCGCCCATGACCAGGACAGGCACCTTCACGCCCGCCTCGCGCAGCCGCAGCCCCTCTTCGAGCACCGCCACCCCGATGGACGCCACGCCCTCGGCCTCCATCAGGCGGGCCACCGGCACCAGGCCGTGCCCGTAGGCGTTGGCCTTGACGACGGCCATCACGCGAGCGTCGCCCACGACCCCGCGCAGGGCGGCCAGGTTGTGTCTCAGGGCGGCGCGATCGACCTCGAGGTGGGTCGGGCGCAGCACCGCGTCGGAGATCTGCGGGTCGATCCGCGGGGTGGGCATGGCCGGTGCCTATCCCGACCGGTGCGCGGCCGACCTCCGACGCCCGCCTGTGGGGTCGATGCCGAGGGTCGAGGTGGAGACCCGCTGGGTGCGAGTGGATCGCGCCTCCGTGCGGAATAGCGGGGGAGGTGCCTGCCCACCCCGCCCGCCTCGTCGCTGCAGCCGCCCTGGGCGGGGCCGCCTTCGCCCTCCTCGAGTGGCTGGCCGCGGTGGCGGCCCCGCCC
>JBDQIL010000347.1:0-5451 GCA_040264415.1 Myxococcota bacterium | reverse complement strand
CTTCGGATCGTGGTCGCCGCCGCCCACGGTCGAAGGCCGCTGCTACACCAACTACGACCCCCGCTCGTTCATCTCGAGCCTGGTCGATGTGGGCAACGAGGTCCGGTTCCGGGCTGAAGACGCCGACACCTTCTACCGCATCGGCCGGCGGCCGCTGCTGTACGGGCCCAACGCAGAGTCGGCCTTCCCCGTCTACTTCGCCTTTGAGACCTGGCGCAACGAGGCCCTCTACTACAAGGTCTTCCCCGACGGCTCGAACGAGCTCGCCGACTTTGACGACAAGCTCGCCTTCGGCCGCAACTTCCCGCACGGCGAGCTGGTGGAGATCTCCTTCCCCGGCGCCATCCCGCCCGAAGAGGCCAGCTTCGGCTCGATCCCGGCGCCGCTCGCGTCGGCCGGCGAGAACCAGGTGATGCGCCTGCCGTCGCGGTCCGACAGCATCATCGTGCAGTGGGAGGGGCCCCAGTACGACTCGCGCGGCGACCTCGCCGACCCCGATTCAGCCACGCGGGCCACCTGCCTGTCCTACGCCGCCCCAGAGGGCGAGCTCAGCAACCCCGACGACTGCCTCGAGCCCGTGACGCCCGTCGACACGCCCGCCGGCCAGGTCTACACGGGGCCTTGGGAGACGCCGGGCGAGAAGGTCAGCTTCTACTACACCGCGCCCACGGCCGACGACGGGCAGCCGCTCGACGAGGTCATCTCGGTGTCGGTCCGCTTCCTCGGGCCGCTCGACCTCGATGATGAGTACAAGCGCGAGTACGTGGTCGAGGTCCCTCCGACCGACGCCGTCGCAGGCAGCTGGGAGTCTGGGTACGGGACCAGCATCCCCGAGGGCTTGGCCCCCGCCAAGGGGCGCCGGGCCGCCGTCGCTTGTGAAGACGAAGACGACGGCGCCGAATGGCTGCTCGACGACAACCTCTTCGAGGACGACAACTCGCCGGTGCTCGCCCTGAACGGCGAGCCGAGTCACCGCCTCGCCGAGGTCACGTGCTTGATGCCGGCGCCGGAGCCCGGTCAAGTCGCCCAGTTCGACCTGACCATGGACATGATCCAAGACGCCTACGACTACGCCGCCGACCACGGCGCAGAGGGCGCCTTCTTCTACGTCAAGCGCGGCACGTCCATGAACCTGACCACGCCGCCGGTCCGCGACGCCTACGGCAACCTCCGGGAGACCTCCCCGGTCAAGGTCGTCAGCAACGCGGTCACGCTTGGCCGTTTCCACTACGACGCGCAGTGAGCCTCACCATGAATCGCACCTGCCTCTTGGCCCTGCTCGCGCTCACCGGCTGCCTCAACGGTGGCTTCAAGCCCTACTACGGCGACGATCAGGGCGCGCCGTCCATCGCCACGCTCGAGTACGAGAAGGTGGCCGGCACCGTCGGCGGCCAGACCTTGCGCATCAGCGGCGAGAACTTCGGCAACGATACCAACGCGGTCACGGTCATCTTCGGAGATCAGAACGCGCGGGTGATCGCGGCCGAAGACACCGTGCTCACGGTCGAAGTGCCCCGCGGTCCCTTGCAGGGCGGCGCGGTCCGCCTCGCCGTGGGAACCCTCGAGGGTCAGACCATCCGCGACCCGGCCTTCTACTACGAGGGCTCGGCCGCCGAGATCAACGAGAGCGCCTACCTCCACGTCAGCAACGACTACTTCTCGTGCCTCGCCGGCATCGGCGCCAGCGGCACGGCCCTCATCGAAGATCCCGCCACCGGCGAGGTCTCAGAAGAGCAGGTCGGCACCTTCTGCGACACCTTCGCCTACACCGGCGCCCTCGGGCTCTCCGGGCGGGCCGAGTTCATCGAGTTCGCCTTCCCGCGGATGCACACGCCGTTCGTGGGCGACAAGGCCGGCTTCGCTGGAGCCGCCGACCAGAGCCTGGGTGAGTGGGCGGTCATGGCGCCGGGGCAGGAGTTCAACAGCTTCGACATCCAGGGCCTCTACGAGGACCGGCAGATCGAAGTGGGCTCGTTCACGCTGACCAACCCCGTGCTGGCTGACGACACGTTCTGCCTCGACGAGAGCCTGCTCTCCACCTACACCTACGCGGGCGGCGACCCGAACCCCGAGGGCGGCGTCTACGCGCCCCGAACCTTCTCGTCTACCGGCCTGCTCGACGCGCAGTACTACTCGCCCGACGAGATCGACGACGGGGCCCAGGAGCGCGGCGAGACGCCCGAGTGCGCCGATCCCTGGGCGATGGAGGTCCCCGCCGACCAGATCGGCTTCTGCCAGCTGCCCGACTACGACGACGTCTACAACTTCCAGTACGACGCGTCTTGGCTGTCGGGCTCGTACTTCTTCGCTGACGACCGCGACTGGCAGAGCCAGAACCCGCGTGAGCTGGGGCCGCCCACGGTGGTGCTCGACATCCCGGGGGACGCGTCCGACTTCGCCATGCGTGACCTCTCGGTGACCCTGCCCGAGTACGCCTTCTTCGACGCGGTGCAGGGCGCCGTGACGGAAGGCGGCGCGAGCTTCGAGGGGTCGAGCGGCCTCTTCTTGAAGGACGACGCCTGCTTCGACGGCGACGGCGACGGCGTGGTGGGTCGCGACGACCCCGCCTACACCTTCACCTGGCGGCCCGCGACCCCGTACCGGAACAGCGACTTCGAGCTCGATCTGTCCGCCGATGGCGTCGACGAGCGCATCAAGGGCGTGAACTACTACGTCCAGGCGACCGTGAGCGTGCTCACCGCGGGCTGGCTCGGGGGAGAGGGCGTCACGGTTCGCGCGGTGATCACCGTGCCCGACACCAACGACTACGACCCCGACACCGGGCTGTCCTCGCTCGTGCTGCCCAACTGGGTCTGGTACAGCCTGCCGTCGGTCTACCAGGACTACGGCTCGTCCGGCTTCGGCGCGGTGCAGTGGGGCAGCCCCTACCGCTCCGACTACGGCCAACTCTTCTTGACCCTCGACCGCGTGGCCGAGTTCGAGATCGAGGCCGAGCCCGACGAGTTCGGCAACGAGCGCTCGCTGGTCTTCTCGTACTCCACCGGCAACATGGGCCTGCAGCCGCTGTTCGGCGGTGACGACACGGTCAACAACCTCGACAAGGGCGAGTGCGGCGACTGCCTCGACCAAGACGGCGACGGCTGGGCCGACAGCGAAGACCCCGACTGCACGGCCTACGAGATCGACCCCGATCGGCCGGATCGGCAGTACCCGTGTGACGACGGCGCCGACAACGACCGCGACGGCCTGGTCGACCTCGAGGATCCCGACTGCTACGAGCTGCAGACCGAAGACGGATTCGACACGCGCTACCAGTGCAACGACGGCCGCGACAACGACCGCGACGGCTTCATCGACAGCGAGGATCCCGACTGCGACTCGGCCCGGGACACCAATGAGACCGGCCCCGACTGCGCCGACGGCGCAGACAACGACGAGGACGGCTGGGTGGATCGTCGCGATCCCGACTGCTTCGACAACCCCACCGGCAGCGAGGCCGGCTTCGACGACACCCTGCCGTGCAACGACGACGCAGACAACGACGGCGACGGCTGGTTCGACGCCGACGATCCCGACTGCAACAACGCCGAGGCCGAAGAAGAGGGCTTCGGCGCGACCACCTGCAACGACGGCATCGACAACGACGGCGACGGCTGGATCGACAGCGCCGACACCGACTGCTCGTCGGCGGTGGGCGACGAAGACGGCGCCGACGTGACCTCGGACTGCAGCGACGGCCTCGACGGCGACGACGACGGCTGGTTCGACGCCGAAGACCCCGACTGTCTCACCGGCGCCGACACCGAGGTCGGGTTTGGCGCAGACAGCTGCAACGACGGCGCCGACGACGACTCGGACACCTGGGCCGACCGGGACGACCCGGACTGCGTCACGGCGACCGACGCCGAGGTGGGCGTGGGCGTGACCGAGTGCAACGACGGGATCGACAACGACCTCGACGAGCTCATCGACAACGCCGATCCCGAGTGCGAGAACGCCGAAGGGTCCGAGTCGTAGACGGCGGCATGGCGGCCTGCGGGATCCGTCGCTTGACGGCCTCGCAGAACCCGCATAGAAGCGTTTCGCTCTCCCGGGGGATTCCTCCACGGAGAGCAGCGAGCCCGGCCCACGGTCGGGCTCCGGTGCGCCGGAAGGCAGCCGGAGAGTGACATAGGGGAGTAGCTCAGTTGGTTAGAGCGCACGCCTGATAAGCGTGAGGTCGGCGGTTCAAATCCGCCCTTCCCTACCACTCCTGGTTCCGCCGCGTGAGGGCCTCTGGGGGCGTAGCTCAGTTGGGAGAGCTCCTGCTTTGCAAGCAGGTGGTCATCGGTTCGAGTCCGTTCGCCTCCACCCTCGCGCCGGCGCTCACGGCGCCGGCAGCGCCATCGTGTAGATGCGGCGGTACTCCCGCGCGGTGTCGCCGTGGCGCCCGAGCGCCGAGATCGCCAGCCAGGTGCGTCCGTCTACGCCCACCACGAGATCGAGGTCGCCGTTGCCGAGGGTCCCGGTGGGCACCTCGGTCGTGGCCCCGGTGGTGGCGTCGACGCGCGCGACCGGGTTGAACCGGTCGTCGTCGGCCTGCACGACCACCAAGGCCCGACCATCGGGGGTCCACGCGGGGCCGGACGGGTCGAGGTGGACGCCGTCGATCAGACGCTTGGGCGCGCCGTCGGGCAGCTCGACGACGTAGAGGTCGAAGCGGGTGGGATCGTCGCGGTTGGCGTAGAAGGCCAGCGCGCCCCCGTCGGGCCGCCAGGACGGCCGCACCTGCAGGCCCCGCCAGTCGGTGAGGCGCCGTGAGGGGGTGCCAGCCGCGAGGTCGGGCCGCAACCAGATGTGGTCGCCCTCTGGGTCGTGGGCGACGTAGGCGACTCGAGTCCCGTCGGGGGAGGGCGCCGCGTAGAGCTCGGCCGTGCGCGGCGCGTCGGTGAGGCGGGTGAGCTCACCCTGGTCGAGGTCGACCAGATAGAGGTCGCCGCTGCCGGTTCGGGCGCTCGTGAAGATGACGCGGCGGGCCGACCCGGGCACCCAGCGCGGGTCGCTGTCGGCGCCGGGGCCGCCCTCGACGCGGGCTCCAGCGGGTCCCGCCTGGACGTACAGGTCGAGGTCGCTGGTGGCGTCGCTGCCGGAGAAGGCGAAGGTGCCGAAGCCCGCGGCGGGGGCTCGCGGTGCCCACGCCAGGGCTTGGGTGGCGTCGACGCGAGCCGCGGTGGAGAAGCCGCGGGTGGCAGCGGCGCTCGCGCCCGCGCACGGGTCGGGGGGACGGTCTCGGTTGACCGGCGCGATGCGCCCCATGCCGCCGCCCACCTGCACCCGTCCGAGGCGGTCCGTCCGCTCGTCGTAGACGTAGATCGCCACGCGGGAGCAGGCCGGGGCCGTCAGCTCCCAGGCCACGCGGGCGCCGTCGGCCGACCACTGCGGCGCGACCGCGTGGGCCGCCACGGCCGGGCTCACGGGGGGCGGCGCAGCGAACGCTGCGGCGAGGGGGAG
>JBDQIL010000346.1:0-5455 GCA_040264415.1 Myxococcota bacterium | reverse complement strand
GGGGGGGGGGGGAGGGCCTCGGGGCCCGGCGGGGCACGGTGCGGGTCGAGGGCGGCCGCTTCGGCGATCGCGACGACCTGGTGTTCGGTACGGTGGTCGAGGCCACCCTGTTGGGGGTCGATGTGCCGGGTGACTTGCTGGCCCAGGACGGCGCCCAGGTCACCCTGAAGGGCGGGCGCGTGGGCGGCACGGTGCGCCTGCTGGGCACCTCGACCCGACAGCCCACCGTCACGGTGGACGGGGCCGCGGTGGGCGCGGTCGACAACGGCGGTCGCTGGCCGGGCGTGGTGGCCCGCCCCTGAGGCCCGTCGCGTGCGCCATCGTGGGCGACCCCTGGAGACCGCAGGGAGCCCGTCACCGGCGTCGGGGCTGGCGTCAGCCCCGCGCCGATGCGCGCCTGATTCGCGCGCTGACGAATCGCAGACATGGCCGGCACACGGCTGGGCGCCGCGGCGTCTACAGTGTTGCGATGCGACGCCCCCTCTTGCTGCTGGCCCTCCTCTGCTCCTGTTCGCCCGTGGTGCCCGGCACATCGGGGGGCGATGACGGCGGTGCCGCGCCGGATGTGGGCGGCGCCGACGGGGCCGATGGCGCCGATGGTGCCGATGGCAGCGACGGCGCCGATGGCAGCGACGGGTCGGACGGCACCGACGGCAGCGACGGGTCGGACGGCACCGAGCTCGTCTACGACTGCGACGCCCTGCCCGACTTCAACCAGGGCGACGACGTGATCGAGCACGCCCGGGGCTACCACGGCCTGGCCATGATGGACGACGGCTCGCTGCTGGGCTGGGACATGCGCGACGCGCTGGTGGCCGCCACCTACGACGGCGGTCAGAGCGTGTGGCTGCCGGGGCTCAACAGCGTCGAGCAGATCGCGCGCCACCCCGACGGCCACCTGTTCTACGCGAGCAGCGCCGAGGGGGCGGTGTACCGGGTGGAGCCCTCCGGGGCGCGCACGATGGTGGGCAGCGGCTTCTACGACACCTACGGCGTCACCCTGGCGCCCGACGGCAACCTCATCATCGCCGACGGCAGCGTCTGGCGGCTCGACCCCACCACCGGCGAGAAGACGCTGCTGGTCGAGGCCCCGCCCGACTACCGGTGGTGGGCCCACGCCACGGGCCTCAACCTCGACAGCACGGTGCTCTACATCTCCACCGTGGGCAACGGCCAGCTCTTGCAGGTGCCGCTCGACGCCGACCTGAACCCCACCGCCGACCCCGAGCTGCTCGTGAGCCTGCCGGGCGGCTGGCAAGACGCCGTGGGCGTGGACGCCTGCGGCAACCTCTACATCCCCGACTACTACCGCTCCACCCTCTTTCGCGTGAAGCCCGACGGCACCTACCGCGAGATCGTGAACCGCTCGGAGTGGGGCTACGGCCACGGGGTGGTGTGGGGGCGGGGCATCGGCGGCTGGCGCGAAGACGCCATCTACATGCCGCAGCCCTACAACGACGCCAAGGTGCGCGAGGTGGTCATCGGCGTGCCTGACGGCGCCACGGTGCGCACCTGGAACGGCGTGGCGGTGGGGCTGTGAGGCGCCGGCTGCTGGGTCCGCTCCTGGTGGTGGCGTGCGCGGGTGAGCCCGCCGCCACCGCCACCCCCGATGCCACCGGAGACCCGTGGGAGTGCGTGATCTCGCCGGGCGAGGTCCCCGACAGCAGCGGGGTCATCGGCTGTCGGGCCGACTACGACGCCCTGGCGTCGGCGCCCCTCGACGCCAGCATCCCCGGCGCCCGGTCGTCGAAGACCATCGTCGACCGGGTCGACGGCGACGCCCTGTACTTCCTCAACTCCAACCGCTACCCGCTGCACTACGACTTCGCGGCCGCGTTCTTGAGTGGCGACGGCAAGCCCTATGTCACCGATATGGGCTCGTTCAACACGACCGAGTACTACGCCCCCGACCGGCGCTTCTTGCTGGGGGCGGTGACCTGGTACGAAGAGCCCGGGGTCTACGTCTACGAGCTGGCCCCCTACGACACCGCCGACGCCGACATGATCGCGGCGGCCTTCGGCGAGATCCGGGACCACGCCTACTTTGGCGACGAGCTGTACTTCCACCCCACCTCGGAGGCCATCGAGGCGGTGGCCGAGGGCCTGCCCGACGACGTGCCGGTGATCACCACCGACGAGCTGTTCGCCGGCATCACCTACCAGCCGCTCAACCTGGGCACGGCCATGGGCCAGCTGCAGTTCTACACCTCGGCCGAGGTGGAGGACTTCGTCAACTACCGCGAGATCGTGGTGCTCGACGAGATCCCCAACGACATCTCGGTGGTGGCGGGCACCATCACCGGCGAGTTCCAGACCCCGCTGGCCCACATCAACGTGCTCGCCCAGAACCGGGGCACCCCCAACATGGCGCTGCGGGGCGCCTATGAAGACGACGCGCTGCGCGCCCTCGAGGGCAAGTGGGTGGAGCTCACGGTGGGCGGGCTGGAGTGGTCGATTCGCGAGGTCACCGAGGCCGAGGCCGACGCCTGGTGGGACGCCAACCGCCCCGAGCCGCTCACGGTCACGCCCATGGACACCTCGGTCACCGGCCTGTGGGACTGCGGCGACATGCTCGACCCCGAGCGGCCCCTGACCGACGCCATCTCGGCGCGCGTGCCGGTCTTCGGCGGCAAGGCCACCAACATGGCCGCCCTGTCGCAGATCGGCGACGCGGTGCCCACGCCGCGCTGCTGGTCGATCCCGGTGCACTACTACGACGCCCACATGACCGAGAACGGGCTGTGGGACCGCTACGCCGAGCTGACCACCGATCCCGACTGGGACGACGCCCGCCGCCGCGCCGACCTGCTGCACACGCTGCAGGACGAGCTGGTGGCGGCCCCCCTCGACCCGGCCTTCAAGGCCGCCATCCTGGCCAAACAAGACGCCGAGTTCGATCGGGCGAAGCTGCGCTACCGGTCGAGCACCAACGCCGAAGACCTGGGCAGCTTCTCGGGCGCGGGCCTCTACACGTCCAAGTCGGGGGAGTGGGACGACGGCGGCGTCGACATCGAAGACGCCATCAAAGACGTCTGGGCGTCGGTCTGGAACCCCCGGGCCTGGGAGGAGCGCGCCTACTGGGGCATCACCCACACCGACGTGGGCATGGCCCTGCTGGTGAACCCCGCCTACGACGACGAGCAGGCCAACGGCGTGGCCATCACCGGCAACGTCTACGACACGTCGGGCCTCGAGCCGGCCTTCACCATCAACGTGCAGGTGGGCGAGGCGTCGGTGGTGCTGCCCGAGCCGGGCGTCACGACCGACCAGATCCTCTACTACTATGCGCTGCCCGGCCAGCCCGTGGTCTACCTGCGGCACTCGAGCCTGGTGCCCGACGGCGAGACCGTGCTCACCAACGCCCAGCTCTACACCCTGGGCACGGCCCTCGACGCCGTGCACCGCCACTTCCAGCCCGTCTACGGGACCGCCGGGGGCTTCTACGCCATGGACACCGAGTTCAAGATCACCGCAGACGGCGACCTCGAGCTGAAGCAAGCGCGGCCCTACCCGGGCTGGAGCGTGGGCGAGTGAGCGCGCGCGTCATGGTGATGGCGGCCCTCGTGGGCCTGGGCTGCGGCGACAAGTCCGACGACACGGCGCCCTCTGGGGATGGCGCCGACGGCGCGAGCGATGGCGCCGACGGCACCACCACCGACGAGCCGGTGTCGCTCGACGGGGCCTGCCCGCAAGAGCGCCGCTGGGGTCGGTTCACGGTGGACAGCAACGAGGACTACGCGGCCGTGAGCGGTCAGGTGGCCGACGGCGTGGTGCCCACGGCGGTGCTCACCAACCTCGTGACGGCCGGCGACTGCACCATCTGGCGCCGCGAGAACCCCTTCTGCGACCCCGGCTGCGACCCCGGCTTCACCTGCTCCCTCGACCTGGAGTGCGTGCCGTACCCCGAGAACCAAGACCTGGGAACGGTGGGCATCGCCGGCCTGTCGTCGGCGGTGTCGATGGAGCCCGTGGTGCCTGGCTACAGCTACTTCGACACCAGCCTCGACAACCCGCCGTGGACCGCGGGCGACGCGCTCACGGTCCGCACCGGCGGCGGCGCCTTCGACCCCGCCGTGGCGTCGGGCGTGGCGCCAGAGCCCCTCGACCTCGAGACCGTGGAGTGGGTGCTGGCGCCGGGCGAGCCCTTCACCGTCGAGTGGGGCGCCGCCGGCAGCGACGCGTCCACCGAGGTGGTGCTCGACCTGCGCATCGACCTGCACGGCCTCACCCCGTCGTCTCTGCAGTGCGTGTTCGCCGACACGGGCGAGGGCGTGGTGACCGCCGAGACCCTCGACGAGCTCATCGACGCGGGGCTCACCGGCTTCCCCGAGGGCAGCCTGAAGCGGCGCACCATCGACCACGCCCTTGTGGGCGACGGCGGCTGCTTCGACTTCGTGGCGAGCAGCAGCCGGCGCGCGCGGGTCGACATCGAGGGCTACACGCCGTGCCGCCGAGACGACGACTGCCCCGACGGCCAAGAATGCAACGAGGCGCTGGAGCGCTGCGAGTAGGCCGCGCGCGGGGGCGGGTCTGCTCGACGGGTCGCCTCAGGACAGCGCCGCCACCGCGTCGTGGTACTCGCGCACGAGGTCTTCAATGATGTGCCCGATCGGCTTGGTCTCGCGCACTTGAGCCACGCCCTGGCCCGCCGACCACACGCTCTTCCAGCGCTTGCCGGGCTCTTTGGCGAGCGTGGGGTCGAAGTCGGGGTGGCCGGGCACGCTGCGCTTCAAGAAGTTGGCGTGGGTGCCGCTGACCTCGTCGGTGTAGACCACGTCTTCGGCCGACGACTCGACCACCAGGCGCTTGTAGTTGGGCTCGGCCCCGCACTCGTCGGACGCGATGAAGCGGGTGCCCATGTAGACCAGCTCGGCGCCCAAGGCGCGGGCGGCCGCGATGTGGGCGCCGGTCGAGATGCAGCCCGCCGAGATCACGGGCACCGAGAGGTTGTCGCGCAGGTAGGGCACCAGCACGTAGGGCGAGATGCGGCCCGCGTGGCCCCCGGCACCCGCAGCGACGCCGATGATGGCGTCTACACCGGCCGACTCGGCCTTCTTGGCGTGCTGCAGGTTGATGACGTCGTGAAAGACGGTGGCGCCGTGGCCGTGGGCCCGCTTCACGTAGACCGTGGGGTCGCCATAGCTGGTGATGAGCACCGGCACGTCGAACTCTTCGACCAGCGCCATGTCGGCCTCGCGCCGCTCGGGGTCGGTGAGGCCGATGGTCAGGTTGAGGCCGAAGGGCTTGTCGGTGCGGGCCCGGATCCAGGTGAGGTCGGCGCGAAGGGCCTCGGGCGTGCGGGCGTTGAGCGTGGGCATGGTGCCCAGGATGCCGGCCTCGGCGGCGGCCACGATCATCTCCTTGTTGGAGATGATGAACATGGGCGCGGCCACGATGGGGTAGCGCAGGCCCAGGTGGTCGGAGAGGGGGGACGACAGGGGCATCGGGGCTCCAG
>JBDQIL010000345.1:0-5455 GCA_040264415.1 Myxococcota bacterium | reverse complement strand
TCGCCTCCCGCTCGCCTCCGATTAGATGCGATTGCCCTGGGTGGTCTGCCCAGGCATCGCCGAAGAGCATGTCGAGAGGGCGATCGGACCGCCAGATCGCTCTTCTCGGCGAGGCAGGCGGGTCAGGGACATTTCGGGCTAGCCCGGTCCGGGTGCGGGTCGGCTACGTTTCGAGCGGAGGGCCATGTCCGACGCGTCGACCCTGCTCGAGACCGACCGCCTGCGCCTGCGGGCCTTTCGGCACGACGACCTCGACGCGCTGGGACGCATGTACGCCGACCCCGCGGTCACGCGGTACGTCTGCGCGCCCCTCGAGCCCCTCCAGGCCTACCGGATGGCCGCGGGCGCCCTCGCGTTCCTGCGCCGCCACGCCGACCCCACCCAGCCGGGTCTGTGGGCCATCGAGCGGCGCGCCGACGGCGTGCTGATGGGGCGCGTCGGCCTCTCGGCCTGGCACGACCCCGACGGGCACCGCGACCGGTGGGAGCTCGGCTACCTGCTGGGCAGCCCCTACTGGGGCCACGGCTTCGCCACCGAGGCCGCCCGCGCAGTGCGCGACCACGCCCGCGACCACCTCGACCTGGGCGCGCTGGTGGCCCTGGTCCACCCCGACAACGTCCCATCGCACCGCGTGCTCGCCAAGCTGGGCTTCGCGGCCGAGCCGGGTCGCCGGGTCGAGGAGATGGGCCAGCCCCGCATGGTCTGGAGCTGGCCGGGCTGAGGGCGCGGGGCCCGCTTTGGGGACTACCGCGCGGCGCGGCGCCCGACGCGCAAGATGGCGTCGCCGTCGCCGCAGGTGCCCCGCCCGTCGCAGTTGCTGGTGGTCACGTACAGGCCCCCATCGGGGCCCATGATCACCTCGCGCAGGCGCCCGTACTCGCCCCGCAGGTAGGTCTCCGACGTCGTGACGTTGCCGTCGTCATCGAGGCTCACGCGGTGCAGGTGCGGCTGATCGGGGCTGTCGAAGCCCATCACCCCGATGAGCACGTCGCCCTGCCACTCGGGGATCTCGTCGCCGGTGTAGATGGCGTGGCCGCCGGGGGGCATGGGGTCGGCCCAGGTCATCGACGGCGGGCTGAAGCCGTCGCCCAGGTCGCAGCGGTAGACGTCGGGCCAGCCCAGGTTGGCGCCCGGCTGCACCACGTTGAGCTCGTCGTGGCCCGAGCGGCCCAGCTCGCCCGACGGCCCGTGGTCGGTGATGATCAGGCGGCCGTCGGGCAGCCAGTCGATGCCTTGGCTGTTCCGCACGCCGGAGACCAGCACGGTGCTGGTGGGGTCGGGGTTGTCGGCCGGGATCCCGCCATCGGGGTCGACGCGCAGGATCTTGCCGGCCAGGCTGCTGGGGTCCTGGCTCAGGTCGGGCGCGCGGGCGTCACCGGTGGTCACGTGCAGCATGCCGTCGGGGCCGAAGCGCAGGCGGCCGCCGTTGTGGTAGATGCTGGCGGGGATGTCGGTGAGGATCACCGTGTCGAGCGTGGCCGCTGTGCCCGCCTCGTCCAGCGTCCACCGGACCACGCGGTTGTGCACCGTCCCGCCCACATCGCTCGTGTAGTACAGGTAGACGCTCCGGTTGGTGGCGAAGTCGGGGTGCAGCGCGATGCCCAGCAGGCCGCCCTCGCTCGACGAGCCGATGTCGATGGTGGCCACGGGCGCCTCGACCAGGGTGCCGTCGGCCTCGACCCGTCGCAGCTGGCCGTCGCGCTCGGGAACCAGCATGGCGCCGTCGGGCAGCCAGGCGATCCCCCAGGGGACGAAGAGGCCGTCCACCACCACCTCGACGTCGATGTCTACCGAGCCGGCGGGGCCGTAGTCGTCGTCCACGAGCTGGCAGGCGATGCCGTCTACGGTGCCATCCGAGCCGTCGGTGGTGCCATCCGAGCCGTCGGAGCCGTCGGAGCCGCCGTCGGAGCCGTCGGCACCGTCTGCTCCATCCGCGCCGCCGTCCGCGCCGTCCCCGGCCTCGTCCACCGTCGGGTCGGTGTCGCTGGCTTGGGCCCCGTCGTCGCCCTTGTCTCCGCACGCGGCGGTCGCGCTGGCGGCGTAGGCCGCCAGAATGAGGATGCTCGCGCGCTTCATACCGCCTCCGAGGTGGGGGCGGAGTCTACGCGGCCGGTGGGGCGCCGTCTACGCGGCGGGGGCCGCCCACCTCTTGGCCGTGCTCGAGGGTGTGGAACTCGGCGTCGGTCCCGAGCGCGCGGTCGATGAGGCCGAAGGTGCCAAAGGCCTCTCTCGTGCGGTAGTGGTGCCAGTCGTGGTGCACCGCCCAGCTCATCCAGGGCACCGCGTAGCCCGAGTGGTGCCCCACGAAGGTGACCGTCGCGAGCACGGTGTAGAGGTAGAGCGTGGCGAGGTGGGGGGCCACGAGGGCCACCCCCACCGCGAGGGTGCCGAAGTTGGCGAAGACCATCTCGACGGGGTGGGCATACTCGGCCGCCAGGCAGGTGGTCGACCGAAACTCGTGGTGCACCTTGTGCACCCGCTTCATCCACCAGGGTCGGTGCAGGAAGCGGTGCGACCCGTAGAACCAGACGGCGCTGATGACGGTGAGCAGGGCCAGGTCGAGCAAGACCTCGACCGGCCCGGGCAGCGTGGCCGCCGGCGCCCAGCCGCGAAGGTCGAGCACGCCCCAGAGCCCGAGCAGCATGAGGGGGCTGAGCACGAGCTGGTTGAGGGCGAGCACGCGGAGCGTGCGCCCCAGGGGCGGGCGGCGCACCGTGCCGGTCTGGATGCGGTACTTCGCGATGAAGGCCGGGCGGTCGGTGCGGTCGACCACGCCGAAGGCCGCGGCCATCCCCCAGAAGACCAGCCCGTGCAGCGCCGATACCACCACGAAGACGTGCAGCCAGCTCGGGGTCTCGGCCAGCCAGGTCGCCCAGGCCGCGTCGGCCCCCGGCAGCGCCATGAGCCCCAGCCCAGCGCCCAACAGCGCCAGCCCGGAGAGGCCTTGGGTGATCGGCGGCTTGGTGTAGTGGAAGCTCATGCCGCCCAGCCTACCGGACCGCGGGGGCGCTGGCTGGGCTCACTCCCAGGTGAGCAGGGTGGTGCCCAAGCACATCTCGTCGCCGGTGCCGTCGCCCCAGGACACGTCTTGGTCGGTGGGGTTGTCCCAGGAGCAGGTCAGCCGCACCACATCGCCCCGCGTCACCGTGACGGGCGCTTGCAGCTGGTAGCCGCGCTGCCAGTTGAAGTCGTAGTTGGGGATGTCGAGCAGGCAGCTCTCCGAGCCGTCGGCGTGCTCGATGGCGAGCCGGGCCGCGCGCCCGAGCGTGTGCATGTGCAGGCCGGCGCCGTGCATGGTGAAGGTGCCGTCTCCGGCGGTGATCTCGTAGGTCATCTCGTGGGTGACATCGTCGGTGTTGGCCGGGATGTCCATGCCGGCCCCGAGCACCCACGACACCTCGGTCCAGGGCTGCACGCTGGCGCCCTTCTGGCGCTCGGTCTCGACCTGCAGGTGGATGGCCGACTGGTCGGCGGCGGGGCCCGACGCGGCCACGTTGTAGTGGAGCTGGGCCACGATGAGCGATCCGGCCGGCACCCGGATGCCGTGGCCGTCGGGGAGGCGCGTGGCGCCCACGCCCGGCGCCCAGGAGCCGAGCCACCGGGTCTCGATGAGGGTCTGCACGTCGCCCCCCGGTCCGCCGAAGCAGTCGTAGCCCTCGCCGGGATCGTCGGCGTCGAGCTGCCGGAAGGTCTCGGCGTCTCCCGGCGAGATGATGTAGGGGATGAGGTGGTGCACCACGTCGAGGTTGCCGGGCGCCACGTCGTAGCCGGTCACCCACGCGTCTTCCTCGTAGGGCCAGTCGAGGATGAAGCAGCGGTAGTCGTCGACCTGATCGGCGGGGGGCGTGTAGGCCGACAGCATCTCGAGCGTGGCGTCGATGCGGTCGAGGGCGGGCAGGGCGAAGGGGTCGAGATCCGCGGCGGCGGTGGCCGGATCGCCCTCGGGCGCGTCGGCCGCCACCCACGCGGCCAGGGTGGCCTGCTCGTCGTCGGTGAGCGAGAAGTCGTTGGCGTAGTCGGTGCAGTCGCCGTCAGCGAGCCACGGGGGCATGGTGCCGGCCGCCACCGCCGCGCCGATGGCCACCCGCCAGTCCCGGGCCTGCTCGTACTCGGCGAAGCTGAGGCCGGACACCGCGGCCTCGGCGCCGTGGCAGGCCAGGCACTTCTGCTGCAGCAGCGGCTTGACCTCGGCGTGCCAGGTCGGGGCGTCGGCCGCCGGCGCGTCGGAGTCTGCGGCGTCGGCGGCCGCAGGGGCAGGCTCGGTGGCGCAGGCGGCGCAGAGCGCGAGGGCGCTGATGGTGATGGAGGTGCGGCGCATGGGGGCTCCCGGGGGCAGGCGTGCGCAGGGTATCGCCCGTCGTGGTCGACGTCGACGCCCGTCTGGTGGGCGCCCGCCCCGCTGCCGGAGTCCTGACATTCGCGCTACAGGGTCCTTCGAATCGGCCTCGCCCCCGATACAGCGAGCCTCATCCCCCCTCACTGGAGTCGCCCCCATGCTGCGCCACGCCGCCGCCGCCCTCGTCTTCGCATCTGCTGCGCTCGCTTCGACCCCCGCCCTGGCCGGCGCCTCCCACCGCTCGGCGGGCCACACCGGTGTGGGCCTCGGGGGCGGCACCACGAGCGGGGGCATCTCGGTGAAGCACTTCTTCAGCGACACCTCGGCCATCCAGGGCGTGGTGGGCGGCTGGGGGGGCTGGAACAACAGCGGGCTCGGCCTCTCGGCCGACTACCTCTACGAGATGCCGGCGCTCGCCGAGATCCAAGACCTCACCGTGGGCTGGAACGTCGGCCCCGGCGTGGGCCTGGGCCTGTATGCACCCACCGACGAGGTCGGGATCGCCGTGAACGGCGTGGTTGGGATCGAGTTCGCCTTCGGGCCCATCCCCCTCGACCTCGTGCTCGAGTACCGCCCCACCGTGAATGTCGCGCCGCGCGTCGACTTCGACTTCATCAACTTCACCGGCCACCTGCGGTGGTTCTTCTAGCCGAGACCGGCCCGAATCCGATGATTCTGCGCGAATTGGCGCGTCAGGTCGTGTCCGGCCCGAGCAGCGCCGCCAGCGTGTCGGCGCTGTCGGCGTCGGCGGGGAAGATCGTCTCGACACGCACATCGGTGAGCGTGATGTCTTGCGGCGTGCCGAGCGTCGTGATGGTGGTGAAGAGCGTCAAGCGCTGATCCCCCAGGCTGAGCACCAGCGGCACCAGCGGGGCGGGGGGCTGCAGGCGCGCGCGCCGCCATCCCGCTGGGGCGCCGCCGCAGGCGAGCAGGCGCTCGAGCAGCTCGGCCGCCCCCGCGTCTTCGGTGGCGTCGCGCTGCACGCGGCGCAGCAACTCGCTGGCGTAGGCGTCCCAGTTGGCGATCATCGGCCGCAGCCCGGCGGGGTCGAAGGTCCACACCAGGGCGTTGTCGGGGATGGACTGGCCGAGCAGCGCGGCGATGCGGGCCGCTCCCTGG
>JBDQIL010000344.1:0-5462 GCA_040264415.1 Myxococcota bacterium | reverse complement strand
CCCGGGCCCGATCCGCCGGACGGATCGGCGCCCGGGCCGCCGGCCCCCCCACCGCGAGGGTTCCAGACGCAGCGACGCCCGGCCGGGTCTCCCCGGTCGGGCGTCTCTCGTGGGGCGGTTCGACCGCTGATCAGCAGCCGTCGGGCGGGGTCACGACCTCGGCCACCGAGACGTCGGTGAGCTTGCCTTCGAGATCGGCAAGCTCCGTGCTGACGCAGTAGCCCTCGCCGTCGCTGTCGCACGCCTCGCAGGCGGCGCCCAGCAAGGGGAGCAGGTCGCAGATCTCGTCGGCCGAGCCCATGTCGAGCACCGGAGCGAGGTCGCGCGCGTCGAGCTGGGCCGTGACGTGTCCGTAGGCCACGGTCTCTCCGCCCTCGGTGAAGGTGCCCTCGAAGTTGAAGCTGCGCAGGCTGATCACCACGCCGCCGAAGCCGATGCCCAGATCGCCCTCCGCGATCTCGAAGTCGGGGTTGCCCGAGAAGTCACCGGTGAGATCGGAGGTGGTCACGCAGGGGTCTTGGGTGCTCGACGTCAGAGACTCGGTGAGCGTGGCCCGCATGCCGATCTCGGTACCAGAGGTGCTGGTGACGCCCATGAGCAGCTGCTGGTCGAGCTGGCCGTTGATGATGTCGCCCACGCCGGCCGGCTGAACCCACGTGGCGGCGCTCAGGTCGAAGGTGTAGGCGTTGCCTTCGAGGCTGGCCGCATCGACCGGATCTTCGCCGGAGCCGCCGTCGGAGCCGTCCGTGCCGTCGGCGCCATCCGCGCCGTCGGCGCCGTCCGTGCCATCGGAGCCGTCCGTGCCGTCGGCGCCATCTGCACCATCGGAGCCGTCAGCGCCCGTGGTGTCGAAGTCGCCTTCGCCGTCGTCGGATTCCGCGGGGGCGCAGGAAGCGAGGGAGAGAGTCAGGGCAAGAGAGAGGGTCAGGTGTCGCATGGGTCCTCCTGGAGCCGGCGCACTGTACTCGATCTGGCTGCGATCCGCCTGCGATCCGCCTGCAACGCGGGCCTCTTCGCGCGCCGCGGCGTGCCGACGCGCTACGCAGACCGAACCCCCTCGCAGGAGACCACATGTCAGATGACGCACTCGCAGCCCGCCGCGCCGCCCTCGAGGCCATCGGGTTCGTGGTGGTGGAGCACCTGCCAGACGGCTTCGTCGCCATGCGCCGCAGGTGGTTCTGGGACGTCTTCAGCCGGCTCACCCACGTCGCGCGGGTGCGCGCTGTCCACGGGCTCGAGCGCGCCGCCATGACGCCCGGCAACCGCGAGCTCGAGGAGGCCTTCCGGCGCCACGACACTGGCCGGATCCCCCGGGGCTTTCAGCACGGGTGGGCGCTGGTCGATGTCTGGCTCGACCCGGCGCCCGATCCCGACGCGGTCACCTACGCGCGCTCCACCGTGGCCAAGGGCTACGGCCGCACCTGGCATCCGGTGGTGGTCACCGACGGCGAGCCCGCCTTCGAGAACGGAACGCTGTTCGGCCGCGCCTACTGGCCGAAGACCCGCCAGGTGATCGAGGCCGCGGCCGCGGCCCAGGTCGGGCCTGAGCCCGCGAGCGGGCTGGGCACGCTCGCGGGCGTCGTGATGGCCGCCAACGCGCTGATCGTGTCGCTGATGTGCTGCGGCGTCCCGCTGATCGCCTGGTTGGGGCTCGCGGCCCTCGAGAGCGACATCCAGCCGGCCCTGGAGGGCTGATCAGTCGGGGGTGTGGCCCACAGCGACGTAGGCGAGGGCGTGGCCGAAGGCGTCGGGGCGGTCGATGAGCGCCCGGGCGGCGGCCATCGCGCGCGACACGCTCTGGGGGGACAGCTCGCCCGCCTCGATGATGTGGCTCTTGAAGCCCAGGCAGATGTCGAGGAAGGCAGCCATCCCCACCTGGTCCGAGGTGAAGGGCACGACCTCCACCCGCACGCGCTCCAGCCCCGCGGCGACCATGTGGGCCCGCAGCTTGCGCCCCACCGTGCGGTCCCCCCCACGGCGAGACTGGGCCTTGCG
This sequence comes from Myxococcota bacterium, assembly GCA_040264415.1. Classification (GTDB taxonomy): domain Bacteria; phylum Myxococcota_A; class UBA796; order UBA796; family UBA2385; genus M30B51. The sequence continues at coordinate 3,467 of JBDQIL010000344.1, read as the reverse complement.
GGAGGCCGCGAGCAGGGCGGGCAGGCCCTCGGGTTGGGGGTGGAGGACCAGCCCCCCGTCGTCGGTGTCGACCACCACCACGCGGCCTCCGGGGGCGACCACCCGACCGATCTCGCGCAACGCGGCCACCGGACGCGGGAGGTGCTGGAAGAGGAAGCGCGCGTAGGCGATGTCGCTGGTCGCGCTCTCGATGGGCAGATCGTCGACGCTCGCATGCACGAAGCGCACGTTGCCGCGGGACGCTCCGGCGAGGCGCCGACGGCCCTCTCTCAGCAGATCGAGATCGGCGTCCACGCCCACCACCCGTCCATCCGGGACCAGCTCGGCGAGGGCCTCGGACATGAAGCCGGGGCCGCAGCCCACATCGAGCACGCGGGCGTCGGGCGCGATGCCCAGCTGCCGAAGCCACGCGATCTCCATCGCTTGCGCCACCCGGGCCTGGCGCTCGAGCCGCTCGAGCTCCGCCTGCGGGTCGGCGAGCGCGCCGAGCTGGTACGAGTCGTCTCGATAGCCGGCGGTCTGGTGGTGGTCTTCGAGCATGTCGGGCTCCCGGGGGCGTACACCACCAGGATCGGCTTCACTGCCCCTCGACATTAGGGAGCCGTGTGGATCGGCCGCGCCGATCACGTGATGGGCGTGATCTCGGTCGGGCCCCCGTCGAGGGCCTCGAGCTCGGCCGCGGACCCCCGCGCGATCGCCTCCCAGCCGTGTCGGTGCGCCGACTGCAGCGCCCGCAGCGCCAGCTCTCGAGCGGCCTCCGACCGGCCCGTGACCCGCAGCAGCCGCGCCTTCTGCACCCAGCCCTGGCCCCACAGGGCGTCTTCTGTGGGCAGCCGCAGCCGCCGAAGCAGCTTGTCGCGCACCTCGATGAGCCGCTCTGCCTCGATGGTCTGGCCCCGCTCGAGGCGCTCCTCGGCCGCCTGCAGCAGCTGCGGCGCGGCCGGGATCGGCTGGTTCGCCTTGAGCAGGTGCCGCGCGACCCGCTCGGCCACGCCGGGCTCTTGGGAGGCGCGAAACTCGAGCGTGCGGGCGCAGGCCAGGTGGATGCGCCGCAGTCGACCAGCATGGCGGCTGCGCACCGCGAGGACCTCGCGGTACATCGGGTTCACAAACGACCAGCCCCGCACGTCGGCGGTGGTGGTGGCCATGCGGTTGCGGAGCAGCACGGCCAGCAGCCGGGGGCTCGGGTTGGTGCCCGTCAGCTTGCAGACCGCGTGCCACTCATCGGCGTCGACGTCGTTGCCCAGCGCGGCGGCGAGCTCGAGGGCCCGAACCTCTTCGGGCTCGAGCCGAGAGAGCTGCCGCTCGACCTGGGTGCGCCAGGTCTGCTGCAGGTCCTTGGGCATCTCGACGTCGGCGAAGGGCTGCAGCTCGAAGCCATCGGGCCCGATCTGCAGCTTGCCCTCTTGCACCCAGTCGCGGATCAACTCGACCGCGAAGTGAGGGTTTCCGGCTGATCGGCGAACCACACGGGCCGCCAGCGCGCCGTCCATGCCCAGCAGCAAGCGCACGAGCTCGGTCTGGTGCTCGGTGGACAGCGGCCGCACGGCGACGGTGCGCGTGCGGGGGTGATCGCGGACGGCGTCGAAGAGCCTCCGCAGCGACGGCCGCTCCGGCAGCCCGTCGCTGCCGGCCGTGAGCACCAGGAGCACGGGCAACGGGGCCGAATCAGCGGCCTCGAGCAGGCGTCGGGTGAGCTCGAGGCCGTCTGGGCTCCACTGCGCGTCGTCGAGCAGCACGACGAGCGGGCGGGGGCCCTCGGGGCCGGTGGCGATGGCCCGCAGCAGCTGGGTGAGCAGCCGGTAGCGCTCGCTCGGGTGGGCCAGCGCAGACGGCGCGGTCTGGGCGCCATCGCCCGCACCCACGAGCTCGGCCATCGCCCGCCGCACGTCGGGCGCGTCGATGCCGTGGCTCGACAGGAGTCGGTGGAGGCGCCGCTGGCGCGTGGCCGGGGTCATGGCCTCGACCCGCAGGTGGGCGGCCAGCATGCGGCCCACCTCGCCGCCCGCCGACTCGTCGTTGCGGGCGATGGCGGTCAAGACCGTGGCGGCGCCCAGCTCATGGGCGCGCTCCGCCAGCCAGTTGGCCAGCCGGGTCACGCCGCACCCGCTGGGCCCCTGCAGCAGCACGGCGCGGGGCCGCGCGTCGGCACCCACCGCACAGAGCTCGGCCCACAGCGCCTCCCGCTCGTCCACCCGGTTGACCAGGGGGACCTCACGCAGGCCGTACAGGCTCAGACCCACGCCGAGCAGCTGCGGCGGGAGGGCCGGGGGCCGCGGGCGCTGCCAGTCTGCCGGGATGGGTCGCTCGACCACCCGAGGCGGTAGCGACACCCCGACCGGCTCGCTCGACAGCGGGCGCGGGGGGAGCGGCTGGTGGAGGGCCTGGGATTGCAGTGGCGAGAGGGTGAGGGTGTCGGGGCCGCGCTCGGACGCGGGCGCCGGGACCACCGGGGCGGCCGGCGCTCGGGAGAGGCCCGACGAAGGCGCCACCACCGGCAGGGCCAGCAAGCCCAGCATCGCGTCTGCGGCGCGCACGTAGCGGTGGGCCGGGTCTTTCTGCAGCAGGCGACGCAGCCAGCCCTCGAGCCCCGGCGGCACCTCCGTCAGGGGCACGAAGGGCGGGGGCTCTTGTTCGAGGTGGGCGGTCCGGTTCTCTTCGAAGGTGCGGCCCCGACCGAAGGGCGGCGTGCCGGTGGCGAGGCTCCAGGCCAGGCAACCCATCGAGTACAGATCGGTCCAGGGCCCCTGGTCGCGCCAGCGGGCCTGCAGCTGCTCGGGCGCCATGTAGGCGGGGGTGCCCACGACCTCGCGCCGGCCGGAGGCCCCGTCGACGAAGGCTTGCGCCACGCCGAAGTCGGTGATGAGCGGCTCGGGCGCCCGCCCGCTCGTGTCGCTCATCGGCGCCCGCCGCAGCAACACGTTCCCCGGCTTGAGGTCGCGGTGAATGACCCCGCGCGCGTGGCTGTGGGCGAGCGCGTCGAGCAGCACGATGAGCACCTCGCGCATGCGCGGCCAGCTCAGCCGCCCGACCACGGACTGAAGCGACCGGCCCGGCACGAATTCCATCACCAGGTAGGCCGTACCCGCGGCGAACTGCTGCCCCCGCGCCTGGTGTCCTCCTGCCGAGACCACCCCGTGATCGAGCACGGTGACGATGTTGGGGTGCGCAAGCCGCGCGCAAGCCCGCACCTCGTTGGACAGGGCCTGGGCCGCCTCTGCCGTCTGCGAGCCCGTGACGTGCAGGAACTTGATGGCCACCCGCGCGCCGCCGCGGATGTGGGTGGCCAGCCAGACCTCACCCATGGCCCCTCGCCCGACCGGCTGGAGCAGGTCGAAGAACGACAGGGAGGAGGGGGCCGAGGGGGGCATGTCGCGCCGGAGCGGGTGTACCGGCCCCATAGCCCGGCGCTCAAGCCCCCACCGCTAGCCGCCGGCGGGGCTCAGACCGAGCGCCGGGCTATGGGG
>JBDQIL010000343.1:0-5463 GCA_040264415.1 Myxococcota bacterium | reverse complement strand
CAGCGGCGCTTCGCCCTGCAGGTGCGGTTCCCGGAGGCCACGCGCGCCAACCCTGAGGTCTTGCAGCGGGTGCTGGTGGGGAGCCCAGGGGGCGCGCAGGTGCCGCTCGGCCAGGTCGCGGAGTTCCGGATCGCACAGGGCCCGCTCCAGATCGGCCGGGAGAACGTGCAGCGGCGCCTCACGATCGAGATGAACGTTCGGGGCCGGGACGTGGCCGGGTTCGTCGCGGAAGCCCAGGCCCGCATCGCGGCGGACGAGGCGATTCCACCTGGCGTGCTGCCCCGCTGGGGGGGCTCGTTCGAGAACCTGGAGGAGGCGGGCGAGCGGCTGTCGCTGCTCGTCCCGCTGGTGCTGCTGCTGATCTTCGTACTCCTCCAGGCGAACTTCCGGTCGACCCGCGTGACGCTGCTCGTCTACGCCAACGTGCCCCTGGCGGTCACCGGCGGTCTGTTCGCGCTGTTCGCCCGGGGGCTCCCGCTGTCGATCTCCGCCGCGGTGGGCTTCATCGCGTTGTTCGGGATCGCGGTCATGAATGGTGTCGTGCTGGTCACCTGCATCCGGGACCTCCAGGCTGCGGGTAGCTCCCCCAAGGTGGCGTCGCTGGAGGGCGCGAAGCGCCGCCTGCGCCCCGTGCTGATGACCGCGTTGACCGACGCCATCGGCTTTCTGCCCATGGCCATCTCGACCTCTGCCGGCGCGGAGGTCCAGCGCCCGCTCGCCACGGTCGTGATCGGCGGGCTCGTCACCAGCACGCTGCTCACACTGTTCGTGCTGCCCGCGCTCTACGCACGATGGATGCCTGAGACACCGCAGGAGGTGGCTGATGAAGAGTGACGGAAGAACGTTCTGGGAACGGACAGCCGCGGGATACGACCGGTCCATGTCGCTGTTCGGTGGCCCGCTGGAGGCCATGCTGCCGTTGGTGGCCGCGGAGGTCGCCGGGCTGGATCGGGTCCTGGAGGTCGCCGCGGGGACCGGGCTGGTCACGCGAGCCCTTGCACCCGAGGTCGGCGCGGTGGTCGCCACCGACTACGCCGCGGCGATGGTCGCGCGGCTGGAGAAGCGGGTACGGGACGACGGACTGGACAACGTCGAGGTTCGGCAGCTCGACCTGCTGGACCTGGACGGGTCGGACCGCTTCGACGCCGTCGTCGCTGCGAACGTGCTCCACCTGTTGCCTGACTTGGACGCCGCCCTCACGGCCATGGTCCGCTCTCTCGAGCCCGGCGGGCGCCTGATCGTGCCCACCTTCTGCCACGACGAGACGGCGCGCTCCCGGGTGGCGTCGAGTCTGCTGGGCCTCGCGGGCTTCCCGGGGCAGCGTCGGCTCACCTTGGTCCGCCTGGTCGAGGTCCTCGATGCGCAGGGGCTGCGGCCCCGTCGGGCGGTGTTGCTCCCAGGCCTGCTCCCGATCGGCTTCGTCTCCGCCGCACGCGCTTGACGCATGACAAGTTCATCATATGATGGGACCATCATGCAAGAACCCACGACCCCATCACCCGATCTCGCCCCCATCACCCGCGCCGTGCACCTGCTCTCGTGCATGGCGCATCCCGTGCGCCTGGCGGTCCTCGACCGGCTCCACCGCGCCGGCCCCGCCGACGTCGGGACGCTCCAACTCGAGCTCGACGTAGATCAGAGCGGTTTGTCCCATCACCTCCGCCAGCTCCGCGATGCGCGGCTGGTCGTGGGGACGCGCGACGGCCGGCGGGTGGTCTACCGCCTCCACGACGACCATGTCGGCTCCATCGTAGCCGACACCCTGGCCCACGCGGCCGAGCTGGACACGGAGGCATCGCGATGAGCCACGACCACACCCATGGCCACGCCCACGGCTCAGCCGGCGGTCGCCTCGGCCTGGCCTTCGCGCTCAACGTCGCGTTCACGCTCATCGAGCTGGTCGGCGCATGGGCCACAAACAGCACGGCCATCGCCGCGGACGCCGTGCACGATCTGGGCGACAGCCTGGCGTTGGGCTTCGCCTGGGGGATGGAGCGGATCGCGAAGCGGGGCCCCTCCACCACCTACTCCTACGGCCTCAAGCGCCTGTCGCTGTTGGGCGCGCTCGTCAACGCCACCGTGCTCCTGGGTGGTGGTGTGGTCGTGCTCACGGAGTCCGTGCCCCGGCTCTTCGATCCCGGGCAGCCCGACGCCAAGGGCATGCTCGGGTTGGCGGTCCTGGGCGTGCTCGTAAACGGCGCCGCGGCCTGGCGTGTGCGCAGCGGCAAGAGCCTCAACGAGCGTGTGGTGACCTTGCACCTCCTCGAAGACGTGCTCGGGTGGGTGGCGGTGCTGGTCGTGAGCGTCATCATGCTGTTCGTCGATCTGCCCATCCTCGACCCCCTGCTGTCCATCTGCATCACCCTGTGGGTGGGCGTCAACGCCGCGCGCAACCTGTCTCGGACAGCCGAGGTGTTCCTCCAGGCCGTGCCCTCGGACGTGGACCCGGAGGCACTGCGAGCGTCGGCCCTGGCGGTGGATGGCGTCGTCGACCTTCGACACCTCCACGTGTGGTCCCAGGAGGGAGAACACCACGTGCTCACGGCAGACCTCGTCGTGGACTGCGAGCACCTCCGGGAGGCCGAGGGCGTCGCCGACCGCGTTCGGGCCACCCTGCGGGACGCCGGCGTGCAGCATGTGACCTTGGAGCTGACCTCGACCGAGGCCGAGCCGGGCCACCTCGAACGCTGCGGCTGAGGAGGTCACATGAAGCGCGAAGACGCCGCTCGCAACTACGACCGGCTGGCACGGTTCTACGACTTCTTCGACCGCTGGCTCTCGCAGCCCATCGCCGGCATCGACGCGCTGCGAGACCAGACGGTCGCCCGCTTGGAGCTACAGCCCGGGGACCACGTGCTCGACATCGGCTGCGGGACCGGCCTGAACCTCGGGCGTCTGGTGAAAGCCGTCGGGCCGACCGGCCGGGTCGTCGGCCTCGACTACTCCGCCGGCATGCTCCAGCAGGCGCGGGCGCGGGTGCAGCGGCAGGGCTGGGAGAACGTCCAGCTCCTCCGGGGGGACGCCGCTGAGTTGAAGGGTGTCCCGGCGCCGTTCGATGCGGTCCTGAGCACCTGGGCCCTCGGCATCGTCGAAGACCTGCCCGCAGCCCTGCGCGCGGCGATTCAGGTGCTCCGTCCTGGCGGGCGGCTCGCGGTGCTCGACCTGCACCGCACCCGCGGGTCAGGATGGATCCGCCAGAAGGTCGTGGACCCCATCCTCCATGCGCTGCTGCGATGGTCGGGCGTCGACGCCCCGGAGGACCTGGACGAGGAGCGCCTCCAGCGGCGGTGGGCCGAAGGAAAGGTGCTCCTTCGAGCGTCGCTGGAGGACGTGCAGGAGGTCGCGAACCTGGATGGGGCCGGGTTTCTCCTTTGGGGTCGTGCGCCGCGGCAGGCTGGTCTCCGGACCGGGCCTGGCCCAGATGCCTCCGACCAACGATGGTCGGTCTCGATGCCCCCCTGAAGCAGAGGGCGGCGGGTCGGCCCTGCCCGCAGGCGCGGGCCGCCGCAGCACCCGTTGCTTGCTACTACAATCCGTAGTAGATGGTCCCCATGGCCCGCTCCCCCGAACTCGAACGCCGCGTCCTCGACACCCTCTGGGGGGGTGGCGCTTGGTCGGTGCGGGAGATCTGGGAGTCGGTAGACCCCGGCTTGGCCTACACGACCTTCGCCACCGTGCTCGACAGACTGCACCGCAAGGGCGAGCTCGACCGGGAGAAGGTGGACGGATCGTGGCGCTACACGGCGGCTCGGAGCAAGGAGCAGGCGCTGGCCGACGAAGTCGGGCGGGTGCTTGAACGGGCGGACGGCGCGCCCGCGCCGCTCCTCGTCGCATTCCTCGATCAGGTCGAGGCTGCGGACCCCGCGGGTCTGGACCGGCTGGAGGCGCTGCTCCGCACGCGACGGGAGACCTCATGAGCGTGGCTTCGCTCTCCCTCCCTGCCGTGGCCTTGGCGCTGTTCCTGGGGACAGCCTGGCTATGCTCCGCGGCGCTCTTGTCCGTGTGGCTGCGGCTCGCAGGCAGATCCGCCTCGCTCGCCCGGCACCTGCCCGCGGCGAGCCTGGTGCCGTGGCTGCTGGGCGCTTCCGCTGCGCTGGCCACCGTCCTGCCAGGTGACCCCCACTCCGGTAAATGGCTGGTCTGCCACTGCCTTGAGTCCATGCCCGCGTGGCTGCACCTCTGCCCGCTCCACCCCGAGGAGGCCGCGTTCCTCGCGCTCCCGGCGCTGGCGCTGTTGGCGGTGCTCATCCCCCGCCGAGCGCGGGCCCTCCGCGCGCTCGCCAGCGAGCCCCTGGGGTGGGGTGGCGGCGGGCAGCCCCGCGTCGTCTCGCTGGGCTCCCCCGTGGCGCTGCTGCATGGTTGGCTGCGCCCCACCCTCGTGGTCGACCAGGGCCTGTGGTTGGCGTTGTCCGAGGCAGAGCGCGGCGCGGTGCTGGCCCACGAGCACGGGCACCTCCGCCGGCGGGACCCCCTCGTCCGAGTGCTCCTCCGAGCGGCGCTCGTCGTGGCTCCGGCTGGCCTTGCGGACCGGACCATGCAGTGTTGGATGGGGCACGCCGAGCGGGCGGCCGATGCGGAGGCGGCTCGGGTGGTCGGTGACCCCCTCCTGGTCGCGCAAGCGCTGCTGCGGTGTGCCCGCATGGGTGCCCGCTCGCCTTCCTGCGCGCTGGCGTGGACCGGAGGCGTGCTGGAGCGTCGGGTCGAGGCGCTGCTCGCGGGCCGGGACCGCCCCCCCGCAGCCCGCTGCGACGTCAGCCCTCCCGACCTGCTGATCCTCCTCGGCCTCGGCACGCTCGCGCTGGCCACGACGCCCTGGGTCCACCACCAGGTCGAGCACGTCGTCAACCTGTCCCTCTGAGGAGCGCAGACCCATGGTCGTACGGCCCGACAACCGCCCTTCACCCACATCTACTACAATGTGTAGCAGGCTGGCGCTCGCCCTGGTGCTCCTCAGCCTCCCGACGCCGGTGGGCGCATCTGACGGCGTGCCCGAGGCCCAGCTGGTCCGAGCTGCGTTGGACGGCGGCGCGGTCCACGCGCGCATCGACGCGACCCGGGCTCGAGGGGATGCGGCCGGCGTCGCCGCCCCGCTACTCGACAACCCCGTGCTGGAAGCTCGCCATGAGCAGGCCAACGGCCTGGCGGGCGCCTCGACCGATTTCGTCGGTGGGACGCTCGGGTTTGGGCTCGGTGGCGGCGCGGAGGCGCGGGCGGCGCGGCTGCGCGGGCAGGCGGCCGACGCATGGCTTCGGGCCGACGTGGTCGCCGCCATCTGCACCGTCCGCCGCGACGCGCTGGAGCTGTGGCGGACAGGCCAGCGGGCCGCCGCCGCAGCGCGCGCCCAGGGGCGCCTGCGCGCGGTGCTCGACCGGTTGGGGGCCTTGGCCGAAGCCGGAGAGGCCGCTGGCTACGACCGCGACCGGATGGCCCTCGCCGTCGCGACCCACCAGCACACTGCCGACT
>JBDQIL010000342.1:0-5469 GCA_040264415.1 Myxococcota bacterium | reverse complement strand
GTCCTGGCCCAGGTGCACGCGCCGCCCGAGAGCGCCGCGTGCACCTGGGCCTGGATCTCCGCGGCGTTGCGGGGGCGGTCCACCGGCCCGGGGGTGGGGTCGGGGTGGGTCGGGTCGCCGAGCACCCAGGCGTGAGCGGCGGCCACGGCAGCGTCGATGAACGCGTCGTAGACGTCGGCGTGCACGAACACGCGCTCGACCCCGCAGCACGACTGGCCCGAGTTGAACAAGGCCCCCTCCACCACGTTCTCGGCGGCGAAGCCCACGTCGGCGTCGGCGCGCACATAGGCGGCGTCGTTGCCGCCCAGCTCGAGGTTCACGCCGACAAAGCGGCCGGCGGCCGCGCGCTCGATGGCGACGCCGCCCCCCACGGATCCGGTGAAGCACACGTGGTGCACGCGCCGGTCTCGGACCATCCCGGCCACGAGGTCGTGGTCGGCGTGAACGAACTGGAAGACGCCGCGAGGCAGGCCCGCCTGCTCGGCGGCCTCGACCATGCGCTCGGCGCACAGGGGGGTCTGCTCCGAGTGCTTGAGCACCACGGTGTTGCCCGCCGCGAGGGCGGGGATGACCGCGTTCACCGCGGTCAGGTAGGGGTAGTTCCAGGGGGAGAGCACCAGCACGGTGCCCAGCGGCGTTCGGCGGATGAAGCGCTCGAAGCCGGGCTTGTCGGACGGGACGACGTCGGCGAGCGCGCTGTGGGCGACGCCCAGCATGTGGCGCGCCCGATCTGCGAAGCCGCCCACCTCTCCCGCGCCGAAGCGCACGGGCCGCCCCATCTGCCAGGCCAGCTCGAGGACGTGGGTGTCGTTGGCTGCGACGAACGCGTCGACCATGTCGGAGAGCAGCGCGATCCGCTCGGTCATCGGCGTGGCCCGCCAGCCGGCGCGGGCCGCGTCGGCGCGGGCCAGCACGGCCTCGGCCTCGGCCTCGGTCGCCCACGGGCGCTCCAGCCAGACCGAGCCATCGACAGGGGAGAGGACCTGGAAACGCGACGCGGACATCCTGACTCCTGCAGCGCCCCTCGGGCGGCGGCGCAAACGTAGCCCGGATTCGCTCCAGGTTGGAGGGCCTCGTTGCAGCCTCTCGCTGGACGGGGCACCTTCGGACCATGGCCCGCTCTGTCGAGATCGTCCGCGCCGCGCTTCGCAAGCCAGCCCTCGAGGGGGCCGCGCCCTCACAGGCGCAGCTCGCCCAGGAGCAGGCGGATCTGCAGCGCGGGCACGCCGCCACCCTCGAGCGGGTGGGCGAGCTGGTGCGCAGCCACCACGCGCTCTCGCGAGAGGTGGGCGGCGAGCTGAGCACGGCCCTCGAACACAAGGCGGCCCTCGAGGCCCTCGCCGCCCGTGACGCCGACACCGGGATCCTCGCCAGCCTCACGCGGGCGCTCACGCGCCGGCGGGCGATCCTCGAGCGAAAGAGCGTCGCCGAAGGCCTCGTGGCGCAGTTTCAGGCGGTGCAGGTGAGCCTGACCCGAGCGTCGGCCTTCTCGGATGAGCTGCGCCTGTGCGCCCTCGAGCTTCAGGCCGAGGTCGATCGGCTGCACACCGAGTCCGCCCGCGCGGGCCGCAACGCGACCGCATGCGCCGGCAAGGTGCTCGAGATCGAGGCGGCCCTCGAGGCCCTGCCCACGCTCCCCGACCTCTCGGCGGACGAGCGGGCGCGCTTCACCGACGCCCTCCAGTTCGAGGAGCGCAGCCTCGGCATCGCCCTCGAGCTGTACCGGGCCCGCCGCACGCTGTGTCGCCAAGAGCTCGACCCCACCCGCGAGCTGCGAGACACCGTGCTCGATCTCCACGAGAACATGGCCCGGTTCGTGCAACAGGCTGGCGCGGCGGTGGGGGGGCAGGGGCACCGCATCCAGGCCCTCGGGCTGGCCGCCGACGCCCCCACGGTGGTGGCCGAGCTGAACGCCCGGATGCAGAGCATGGACCAGCTCGCGCAGGCCAGCCAGGTCTACATCGACCAGGCCCAGCACCTGCTCACCGAGGTGCTCCCCGAGCTGTCCCACCGGCTGGGCGAGGCGTCGCGGCACCGGGCGGTGGCGGTGGCCGACGACCTCGACGGCCTCAGCCGCGAGCGGGCCCGCGAGCTGGCCGATCGCGCCTTGAAGGAGGCGGCGGCGGCAGAGGTCGAGCAGGCGCTCGCCACGGAGCGCCGCTTGTGAGGTCGCACCCGTGGAGCTGAGCCCCGAGCGAGCGACGCCGTACCTTCGGGCGCTGCAGGCGGGCGCCCAAGCATTGGCGCCGCACGACGACTACGTCCCACTGGCCGCCACCCTCACGCACCTCCGCGCCCTCGACCCCGCCTTGAGCGGCGACGTGCTGCTGCCGGCGCTGATCGACGACCGCTCGGGGATGCCCGCATTTGGTTGGATGCAGCGGGCCGCCGCTGAACAGGCGGTCGCGCGCGCCACGCCGCCGGAAGGCGACACCCCCGACGATGTGCTCGAGCGGGCCCAGCGCATGGACCCGGCCCTGGCCGCGCGCCTGTCGGCCCGTCGGGCGCTGCGGCGCTTTCTCCGCGGCCACGACCTGCTCCCGGCGACCCACCTCGAGGCGCGCCTGCGTCGCCGGTCCGGCTCCGCGTGGTCGTTCGCCTTGCGCTACGACCGCATGCTGGCGGGCGCGGGGTGGATGCGGGTGTCGGTGGAGCTCGAGGGGCCCGCCCGGTGGAGCCGCGGCCTCTTCGATGTGGCGCGGGATGGCACGGTGCGGGTCGATGCGGGCATCCGCCACCTGCTCGCGCGCCAGTGCGTGTTGCCGTTGACGCTCCTGCACAGCGCGCTCACCGACACCCTCCAGGTGTCCGCGCCCCGCCTCTCGCGCACCTTCGTCGGCCCCTTCTGGTTTCCAGGCGGGCCGCGACCCGACGGCGCGCCCGACCTCGTGGAGCGCGGGCTGGTGTTGCACCTCTCGAGCGAGGTCATGGGGGCGGAGGTGCATGAGGCGGGCCACCGCGACCCGTGGCGGTCGCCGCCCGTGGGCGAGCGCCCGGCGCGAGGGCAGCAGATCTTTCGCGACCGGCGCTTCGCGGCCACGCCGTCGGTGCGGGCCGAGCTCGAGGCCTGGTGCCACGCCCGGGGCGCCGCGGCGGTGGTCGCGCCGCTCGTGCCGAGCGCAGACTGACCGGCTCAGCGGGCGGCGGGCCGGGCCGGGCCGACCGCGGCGGGCCCGAAGATCGCCTCGAGCGCGACCCGGCAAGGGGGCGTGACCGGCAGGCCGGGGGTTCGCGTCGCGCAGCCGAGGTCGCGGGGGGCGACCAGGCCCGGCTCGGCCCACGACCACGGGGGAGCGGCGCGCCCCTGGATCTGGGGCAGCGCCGACCAGTCCCGGGGAGGAGCGGGTGCGGGGAGGACCGTGGGATCGGCGCCGGCGGTGGCGAGCGCGGCGATGAGGAAGAGACCGGTGGGCATGACGCCTGGGTAGCGCCCCGGGCGACCGGCCGGTAGGGTCCGGTCGCTGCCGAGGCAACATGACCCAGACCGACTTCGACTTCAGCGCCTTCGAGGCACCGATCCAGGCTCGCCTGGCCAGCTACCGCGACCGGGGTCTGCGCGTCTTCGCGACGTCGTCCTTTCAGACGAACTCGGTCGTGCTGCTGAGCCTGCTGAGCCGCTTCGCGCCCGAGGGCCCGGTGTGCTTCCTCGACACCGGCTACCACTTCCCCGAGACCCTGGCCTTCCGAGACACCCTCACGGCCCGCCTGGGGCTCACGGTGCGCACCCTGCGGTCGCCGGTGCCGCGCGACCTGCAGCGCGACGGTCGAGGGCGCCTGTTGTTCGGCTCCGACCCCGACCACTGCTGCCACCTCAACAAGGTGCTGCCGCTCGAACCGGTCGTGCTGCAGAGCGACGTGTGGGTGGCGGGCGTGCGGGCCGGCCAGAGCGCCCACCGCGCCAACCTCACCGAAGAGGCTCGGGGGCGCCACGGCGTGCTGCGCTACCACCCCCTGCTCGCCTGGGACAGCCGGATGGTCGGCCTCTACATCGCCCAGCACGACCTGCCGCGGCACCCGCTCGAGGCCCAGGGCTACCTGAGCGTGGGCTGCCACCCGTGCACCCGCAGCATGTGGGACGGCGGCTTCTCGGCAGGCGGCGAGCGCGGGGGGCGCTGGGGCGGCATGAAGAAGACCGAGTGCGGCCTGCACCTCGACGTGGCCGCGCCCGAGGGGGCCTCGTGAGGGTGCTGCTCACCGGAGGGGCGGGCTACCTCGGCGCCGAGCTGACCCGCGCGCTGTGCGCCCGCGGAGACGTCTCGGAGGTCGTCATCTACGACAACCTCTCGCGGCGCAACCACAACCTCTTCATCGGCGCTCGGCTGCCCGACACGCCGGTGCGGGTGGTCATCGCCGACATCCTCGACACCCGGCGGCTGCGGGCCGAGCTCGCGCGGGTCGACCGCGTGGTCCACCTCGCCGCCCGGGTGAGCACGCCCTTCGCCGACGCCGACTACCACGGGCTCGAGCAGGTCAACCACTGGGGCACCGCCGAGCTGGGCTACCTGCTCGAAGAGCAGCCGCTCGACGGTCTGATCTACGTGTCGAGCTGCTCGGTCTACGGAGATCGCGACCACCGGGTGGGCCCCGACGACGTCCCCCAGCCCGACAGCGCCTACGCGCTCAGCAAGCTGCGGGGCGAGCGCATGCTGGAGCGCCTCGCGGGGCGCATGCCGGTGACGGTGGTGCGCTGCGCCAACGTGTACGGCTTCTCCGAGGCCATGCGCTTCGACGCCGTGGTCAACCGCTTCCTGTTCGACGCCCATTTCGCCGGCCGCCTGCAGGTGCACGGGTCGGGGGAGCAGCACCGCGCCTTCATCCACATCGACCACGCCACCGAGGCGCTCGCCCGCCTGGTCGCCGACGACGCCCCGGTGGGCACCTTCAACCTGGTCGAGCGAAACCTGTCCATCGGCGAGATCGCGCTGGCGGTGCAGGCGGTCTACCCAGACCTCGAGATGATCTTCACCGAGCAGGACATGCGCCGCCGCGACCTGCGGGTGGCCCCGGATCCCCGCCTCTTCGCCGGGGCTGAAGGCGACCGCGCCGGCTTCGAAGACCAGCTCCGGGCCTTCCGTGACCACTTCGCCTTCGCGCCCCGCCGCTGAGCGCGGCGCGGGGGCCCGTCAGCGCAGCCGCTGGGCCACGAGCACCCGCTGGACGGCGAGCAGGTCGACCGACTCGCCGTGTCGTCGCCCCCACTCGACCAGCTGACGGGCCGCGGCCAGGGCGACGAGCTCGAGCGCGGCGCCGTCGCCGCGCTGGACTCGCGCGGCCAGGGGGTGCTCGAGGTTCACCTGCAGGCTGGCTGTGGCGACGTCGCTGCGCTCGGGGTGCACCCCGACCAGGGTGTGGTCGTCGAGCTCCCACGAGCCGCCGATCCGCAGGGCTGCGCCGCCCAGCATGTCTCCAGCGGCGATGGCCAGCCGAGCGCGCACCTGGTCGAGCTGGTCGTCGATGGCGGCGGTGGCG
>JBDQIL010000341.1:0-5485 GCA_040264415.1 Myxococcota bacterium | reverse complement strand
CCAGGAGGCCGCCCGCGCCCTCAAGCAAGCGGGCGCCAGCGGGCCCTGCGTGTCGCTGGCGATCGCGCGGGTGCGGTGGCGCCTGGGGCGGCCGGGCATCGTCTGACCGCCCCGGGCGCCCACCCCGCATGTGCAGAGACGGCCGAGGCGGGCGGTCCGCGTGGCGGGTCGGGACCCCACCGGGCGCGCTCCCAGGCGGATAGCACGGTGCGGTCCGACCGCGGAGCGCACGTGACCCCCAAGCGGCCCCCAGGCTCGCCCAGCGAGATGTCGGGACGAATGCGAACGTTGCCCTTCGAGGCCAGCGGCGACTTCGACGCGGCGGTGGCCATCGATCAGGTGCGGGCCGCGCTGGAGATCGAGCGAAGGGCGGCCCGTCGCCCGGTCGAGATTCGGGTAGACGACTCGGTACGGGTCGATGTCGAGACGGGGCTGTGGCGACTTCGCGTCACCCTACCCCCCCGCCAGCGGCTTCAGCGGTGGGAGGGCGCCTTCGTCTTCCGTGGGCTCGCAGTTGGCGGCGCGGCGTGGGCAGGCGAGGTGGTCGTCGCCGACATCCATCATGGCGCGCTGGTGGTCGAGTGCGCGCCGGGAGAGCGACCCACGCCGGGGTTGGCGCTTGCTCGCCCCATGGACTTCCTGCGGGCGCCCAGCCAGCTGCTCGCCTCTCCCCGGCTCGCCGACGCCCGCGCGGCCTTCGGGCGACTGTTGGGCCTCTCCACCGGCACCCTGACGCCCCCGCAGGGCATCCACCACTTGCCGGGCCTCGCTCCGTGGGGCGGGCACCGAGCCTGGACCCACGGCTGGGCGATGGTGTGGGGACCGCCGGGCACCGGCAAGACCCACACTATCGTCGAGGCGGTGCGGCGCTTGCTGGCGCGGCCCGACGAGCGCGTCCTCGTGCTCGCCACCACCAACCGGGCGACCGACGAGGTGGCCCTCCGGCTGGGAGCGGCCGCCCCCCACGCCTCGATTCAGCGGGTGGGCGCCGCGCACGCCGCGGCCTTCGCCGACGCCGGCCTCGAGCGCATCCTGCCGCATGGGGGGGCGAGCGCGGCGGCCTTGGCGGCGGCGTCTCGTCGCGTGGGGCGCGCCACCGGGCTGGAGTCGCGGGCGCGCGCGGTCTTGGCACACGCGCGCCTTCAGCGCGGCCAGCCGCGCCTCAAAGACCTCCTCGCCGACGACCACCCCCGATGCGTCCTCGCCACGCTTCACGCCGGCCTCCAGGCGGTCATCGCGCCCGAAGCGGACCTCTTTCACGAGCACAATCGCGCGCCCTTCACCACCGTCATCCTCGACGAGGCCGGCATGATCCCCCGCGCGACCGCCGCAGCGGTCGGCCTGCTGGCTGCCCACCAGGTAGTGCTGGTGGGCGATCCCAAGCAGCTCTCGCCCATCTGCATCGCCGCCCGGTCGATGGAGCCGCGGGTGAAGCGCTGGCTCGGGCGCTCCGGGATGGAGCACGCCGCGCTGCGAGACCCCGCCACGCAGTCCTTGATGAACCAACGGCGCATGCACCCCGACATCAGCGCGGTGGTGTCGCAATTCCAATACCGCACCCTCCTGCAGGACCACGTGAGCGTCGCCCAGCGACCGCTCCCCGAGGGCTTCGGCCGCCTGGCCCGCTGGCCGCGGGCCGCGTGGGTGGTGCTGAACGCCTGCGAGGGCCACAGCGACGCGAGCGTGGCGGCTGAGCGGAGTTCGCAGCGGAGCCGAGTGCGCCGCGCCGGGATCGACGTGTTCGGCCGGCTGCTGTCTCGGTACCCGGAGCTGCGGCGCGCGCGGGGGCTGTTCATCAGCCCGTACCGGGGGCAGGCCGAGGCGGCCCATGACCTGCTGGCGAGCCATGGCTGCGGCTCCACCTGGCGGGCGAGCACGGTGCACGCCCAGCAGGGCGCAGAGGCCGACGTCGTGGTCTTCGATCTGGTCACCCACGGGGGATGGAGCGAGCCGGAGTGGCGCCGCCTCGTCAACGTCGCGATGTCCCGGGCCAGGCACCAGCTGGTGTTCCTCGCGGCCGACCACGAGCTCGACCAGGAGTGGCTGCGGGCTTTGCACGACGGGCTGACTCCCTGCGTCGTGTCGGCCGCCGGCGCGCTCACTCGGCGCAGCGCAGCCGACGCCCAGCGCGGGCTCTTCGCCACGTCGGTCGACGCCGTCGCGGTGAACCGCCCCGACCCAGTGGCCCGCGGCCCAGCCGCGATCGCAGAGCCACGCAGCGCCCCCACCATCGCCGCCCGCCCGGCCGACGAGGTGGCCCTCGGCACGCAGGTGCGCCACAGCCGCGCAGCCCGGCGCTCCATGACCCGCGCACAGGCCACGCTGGTTCGGCGGGAGCTGTCCGACCTGGGCCCTCGGGTGGTGCGGGGGGTGGCCGGCAGCGGCAAGACCATCGTGCTGGCCCGCTGGGCGGCCCTCGAGCTCCACCGCCACGACCGCGACGCCACGGTGGTCTTCGGCAACACGGCGCTGCGGCCGCACCTGCGCTCGCTGCTGGCGCAGGCCTGGCGGGTCACGGTCGGCGATCCCGACGCCCAGCCACCGTGGCACCGCATCCACCTCGTGCACGCCCGGACGCTGCTCGGGCAGCTGCGCGCGGAGGCCGGCTTGCCGCGGCCGCCCGAGGCAGAGCGCTTCGACCTCGATCCGCTGGCCGCCACCTTGCGGAGCGTGGCGCTCCCGCCGCGGTTCGGCCTCCTCTATGTGGACGAGGCCCAGGACCTCGGCCACGAGACGCTCGGGCTGCTCGTCTCGTTGGTGCAGACGGCTCCGAGCGCGGCCGGCACACCGCTGCGACCCGTGCGCATCTTCTACGACAACGCCCAGAACATCTACCGTCGTTCCACCCCTCGCTGGGCGGAGTTCGGGCTCGACATGCGGGGGCGCTCCACCGTGCTGCGGGAGAGCTTTCGGTCGACCCGTCCGGCCATGGAGCTCGCCCTCGACCTGCTCCACCAGCTCGATCCCATCGACCAGGACCCCGATCTCCGGGAGCTCATGGAGCCCCGCACGGGACCGCCTCTGCTCGTCGCGCGGCCAGATGGCACCTGGCAGGCCGACTTCTGCGTCGTCCAGGGCCAGCAGCCCGAGGTGGTCTTGCACGCACGACGGGCCGACGAGGCGCCCGCGCTGGTGGCCCGGGTGCGCGCCTGGCGGGCCCAAGGCGTCGCCGACCGCGACATTCGCGTGCTCGCACCCAGCCGGAGCCGCTGTGAAGACGCCGCCGCCGCCCTGCACGCGGCCGGGGTGCCCGTGGTCCACGCCCGCAACAGCGACTTTCAGCCCGGCGACCCCCGCGTGGTGGTGACCACGCCCCAGAGCTTCAAGGGCTACGAGGCCGAGCTGGTCGCCGTGGTCGGCCTGGACGGCTTCTGTACCCGCGATGGGACGCTGCTCACCCAGGCGCTCTACGTCGCCCTGACGCGGGCGCGCACCTGGATGTGGGTGTCCGGGACGCGTGTGGGCCCCTCGACTCCGTCGAACGCCATCATCACCGCCATCGAGCGCGCGGTGGCGCTGCGTCCCGAGCGCGCTGCGCTGGGGTGAGCGGCAGGCGGCGCCGGGCCCGAGTGGGCGCCCTCGAGACCGGGTGGGGTGGCGAGTCTGCGCCGCCGGCGCGCCGACGAGGCGAGGCGCAATTGAGTTTGGCCGATGGGAGACAGCGTGTCACCCATCGCCCGCGGTCGGCGGCTGCAGCGGGCTCCCCAACGAGCAGTCGCGCATGGTCATGGACTTCAGGTCTCTTCGTTGTTGGGGGAGGCGCTCGTGCACCGTGGCGAGACGACAGGCGGGAGGCGATGCCATGGCGATTGTGCGGGCGGCTGGTCCGAGCCAAGGCCGCGGAGGCGCTTTGGTGTAGAGTCTCGTGGGTTCTGCTCGCGGGCTGCCATGTCTGACCCTGCCGCCGGTCTTCAACTCATCTGTCCGATGCCCATCGAGTGGCAGCGGGTGTACCGAGCGCTCTGCGCGCATGCACGGCAGGTGGCGTGCGAGCCGGCTCGACCTCCAAAGCCGCTCGTCCTGGGTGGGTGGGTGTACAGCAACGACATCGACAAGCGGGCGCGATGGCAAGAGATGGTCTGTTGGGCCGAGGCCAATGGCTGCACACACCTCACAGATGTCCCCTCCGCGCGCTTCCACAAGACCGCGCACCCCACTGCCCACAAGATGGGTCCGGCGGGCGGCCCGCTCTACCGAACCTGGAACTTCGAGGAGAAGCAGAGGCCGAGCACGCCTGAGGTAGCGGCAGCGTTGGAGGCGCTGAGGGCCGACTGGGATGCCATCGCAGGCCCGGAGCTCGCCGAGGCGACCGAGCCCCTGCGCTTTACGGGCGCGAAGCAGCGACGACTCGTTGTGGCAGCAAGAGCGGGTCATCGACCGCCATGGGGGGGCTGGACCTGGCGGTCGAAGAGCCCGACGATTCGACGGGCATTCACAGACTTCCGTCGAGCAATCAACGAGGCAATCTCACCGTTGGAGATCGACCATGTGGGCTTCTCGGTTGCGGAGCCCCTGCCGGCCGAGGCCCCGGCGGCAGACGGCGACGCCCTCGGGCCGCAGTATGGAGGCGACAATGGCTTCACCGCCCAGATGCGCCTCCACCAGAGCCGCTACCGCCTCGAGCGGCTGGGGGTGCCGTGTGGGACCGGCCCCGGGCGGGCCTCGACCCGTCGATACGGCAACATGCTCCGGCCCGAAGACGCTGAGCGTGGCTGCAACTTCCTCTCGCCCCAGATCTTCGCGGTGGCCCAGGAGCGGCTGGCCCAGGACTCCGACCGGGTGGAGCCTTTCCGTCTGCTCCACAACATGCTGTCCAGCCAGCCCATGTGCTTCAACCTGGTCGGCCCGCTGGTCCGCGACCACGCGCTGGCGTCGCGGCTGCTGTCCGCGACCCTCAACGAGCCGGTGGAGGTGGTCGATGTGCGGGTGGAGTTCTCTCCCACGCCCGCCGCCGAGCACCTCGCCGACCGGACCTCGTTCGACGCCTACATCGAGTACGTGGGCGAGCGCGGGCGCGGCTTCGTGGGCGTCGAGACGAAGCTGACCGAGCCCTTCTCGCAGAAGGCCTACGACCGGCCCGAGTACCGGCGATGGATGCGAC
This sequence comes from Myxococcota bacterium, assembly GCA_040264415.1. GTDB lineage: Bacteria > Myxococcota_A > UBA796 > UBA796 > UBA2385 > M30B51. The sequence goes on along the minus strand of JBDQIL010000341.1, from coordinate 384 downwards.
CGGGCGGTCCCTGGCGTGACCCCCACTCCCCCCGGGTCGCCGACATCGCCCACAACCAGCTCTGGCGCGACCACCTGCTCGCCATCGCGCTTCGCGATCGGCAGGGCTCACCCTTTGCGAGGGGGACGCTCCTGCTGGTGAGCCACCCGGGCGACCCCGCGTGTCGTCGCGTCACCGCCGGCTACGCCGAGCTGCTCACGCCTGGAGACGACACCTTCGTCGACTGGCCGCTCGACCGGCTGCTGGAGACCTGGGAGGCCGCCGCCCCGGAGCAGCAGGCGTGGCTGCAGGCCTTTCGGGAGCGGTATGAGGTGGTCGGTGCGTAGGGACCGTCGGCGGAGACGCCCAGTTGGGCACCCAGAACACCGGCGCGTCGCGCGACCT
>JBDQIL010000340.1:0-5486 GCA_040264415.1 Myxococcota bacterium | reverse complement strand
TTGGTCATGAGCCGCAGGCGCCGGGCGCCGACGTCAACCAGCATCTGGGCACCCATGCCCAGCTCGCGCAGCTCACCGCCGCCCGCGTCGCCCTTCTGGGCGTCGGTCACGCCGAGGTGGGCCTTCAGCCGAGCGAGCACCGCGGGGGCCTGACCCTGGCCACCGACGTGCATGTAGAGCACCACGCCGTGGCCCTCTTCTTCGATGCGGCGCAGGGCGGTGTCGAGCTGAGCGCCACAGTCGCAGGCCGGGCTCGCGAAGGCGTCGCCCGTGGGGCAGTAGGCTTGTACCCGCGCCAGCACGGGCGTGTCGTCGGACAGCTCGCCCTTCCACAGGGCGAGGTGCAGCCCGCCGTCGGTGCGAGAGCGGTAGCCGCGCACCTTGAACTCGCCGATGCCGCGGGCCTGCAGGGTGGAGTCGAACTCGCGCTCGACCAGCACCTCGTTGCGCATGCGCCAGCGGATGAGGTCGGCCACCGCGACGATTCGGATGCCATGCTCGACCCCGAAGCGCTCGAGGTCTGGCAGGCGCGCCATGGTGCCGTCTTCGTTCATGATCTCGCAGATGACCCCGGCGGGCGACAGCCCGGCGAGCCGCGCGAGATCGACCGACCCCTCGGTCTGGCCCGTGCGAACCAGCACGCCGCCGTTGCGCGCGCGCAGCGGGAAGACGTGGCCCGGCGTGACCAGGTCGTGCGGGCCGTTGGAGGGGTCGACCGCCGCCTTGATGGTGAGCGCCCGGTCGGCCGCCGAGATGCCCGTGGACACCCCCTCGCGGGCCTCGATCGACACCGTGAAGGCGGTGCCGTAGGGGCTCTGGTTGTTGGTCGCCATCATCGGGAGCTGCAGCTGCGACACCCGCTCTTCGGTGAGGGTGAGGCAGATGAGGCCGCGGCCGTGGGTGGCCATGAAGTTGATGGCTTCGGGCGTGACCGCGTCGGCGGCCATCGTCAGATCACCCTCGTTCTCGCGATCCTCATCATCCACCAGGATGACCATGCGGCCGGCGCGGATGTCCTCGATGGCGTGCTCGACCCGCTTGATCGGGTCGGGATCCATGACGGCGAAGTCCATGATGCTCCTGGGGGCAGCGGGCAGGCGGCGCGTTCAGGAGTGGCCGCTGCCCATAAACCCGAGGGCGGCCAGCCGCGCTCGGGTCAGCCCCGTATCCCGTCCGGCGGGCGGCGCCGCGCCGAGCAGCCGGGCCACGTAGCGGGCGAGCAGATCGATCTCGAGGTTGACGGGGTCGCCCGCCGACAAGGCACCGAGCTGGGTCTCGTCGGCGGTCCAGGGCACCACGCCGACCCGAAAGCAGGCACCGTGGATGGCGTTGACCGTGAGCGACACGCCGTCGACGCAGACGCTGCCCTTCTCGGCCAGGAAGCGGCCCAGGTCGGGCGGCGCCTCGACCTCGATGACCACGGTCTCCTGCGCCCGGGTGGCGGACCGAACCGTGCCCACGCCGTCGACGTGTCCAGAGACCAGGTGGCCGTCGAGCCGGTCGCCCACCCGCAGCGCCCGCTCGAGGTGCAGCCGCGTGCCGGGCGTGGCCGCCCCGAGCGTGGTGCGAGCCAGGGTCTCGCGGCCGGCGGTGACCGCGAAGGTGTCGGGCGGATGCACCGCCTCGACGGTCAGGCAGGCGCCCTGAACGCAGATGGAGTCTCCCAGCCCCACGCGCTCGCGGTCGGCGGTGCCGACCCCCGCCGCGCCCGCTGGGGCCACCACCAGGCCGCTACGGAGGGTGAGCAGCGCGCCGTCGCCCCGCGCCTCGCGGGCGACGACCACCCCCACCTGCTCCACGATCCCGCTGAACATCAGGCCTCCAGGACCACGTGCAGATCGGCTCCGACCCGCGTGGCCTCGCGGATCGCGTAGCGAGGCGCGTCGGCCAGGGCCAGCGGTGGGCCCGCGAGCCAGCCGGGCCCGCCCGCCAGCGCCGTGGGGGCCAAGAAGAGGTGGATCCGGTCGACCACCCCGGCGTCGAGCAAGCTGCGGTGAACGCGCCCGCCCCCCTCCACCAAGACGCTGTGGACCCCGCGGGAGACGAGGTCGGACAGCACCGCGGTGAGATCGAGGCCCCGGTCAGAGCGCGGCACCCGGGCGATCACGGCCGGCAGGTCGTCGCGCTGCGGCGCGTCGGTGGCGCAGTAGATGATGGGCGGACGCCCAGCCGTGAGCACGCGCGCGTCGGGCGCGATCGACAGGCGGCTGTCGAGCAGCACCGGGACCGCGTCACGGCCGCCATCGATGCGGGTGTTCAACGCGGGATCGTCGGCCCGAAGGGTGCCGGCGCCCACCAGGATGGCGTCGTGACGGTCGCGCAGGCGGTGGCCCGCTGCGCGGGCCTCGGGCCCCGTGATCCATTGCGAGGCGCCGGCCGCGTCGGCGATGCGCCCGTCCAGCGTGACGCCGGCCTTGAGCACGACCAGGGGGCGCCCGTCGAGCTGCGCCCGGAGAAAGGGCGCGTTGAGGCGGCGGGCCTCGTCTTCGAGCAGGCCGACGTCCACCGGGATCCCTGCCGCCCGCAGCCCGTCGATCCCGCGGCCGCGCACCCGCGGATCGGGGTCGACCATGGCCACCACCACGCGCGCCAGCCCCGCGCCGACGAGCAGGTCGGTGCACGGCGGCGTGCGGCCGTGGTGGCAGCAGGGCTCGAGGTTGACGTAGAGCGTGGCGCCGGCGGCGCGGCCCCCGAAGGCGGCCAGGGCCTCGCGCTCGGCGTGGGGCAGGCCCGGGGCCCGATGCCAGCCCTCGGCCACCACCGCGCCATCGCGCACGAACACCGCGCCCACCATGGGGTTGGGCGCCGTGCGGCCCTCGGCGAGGCGGGCCAGCTCGAGCGCGCGGCGCATGAAGCGGGCGTCGTCCGCCTGGCGGGGGGGGGCGGTCACCCCTCGCCGTGGGCGGCGACCGAGTCGAGCTCTGGGTAGACGGGGTGGCGGGCGCTCAGCGCCGCCACCCCTTCGGCGACCTGCGCCAGCACAGCGTCATCGTCGGGCGAGTCGAGGAGGTCGGCGATCCAGTCGGCCACCTGCCGGGCCGCATCGACCCCCATCTTGCGGGTGGTCATGGCCGGGGTGCCGATGCGCACGCCCGAGGTGACCATGGGGCTGCGGCGCTCGCCAGGGACCGTGTTCTTGTTCGCCGTGATGTTCGCTGCGCCCAGGCGCGCCTCGGCGCCCTTGCCGCTGAGCAGGTGATCGCTCAGATCGATCAGCATCAGGTGGTTGTCGGTGCCGCCGCTCACCAGCGAGAGGCCGCGCTCCTGCAGGCGGCCGGCCATGGCGCGGGCGTTGGCGAGCACCTGCTCTTGGTAGAGGCGGAACTCCGGGCGGAGGGCCTCGCCGAAGGCCACCGCCTTGGCCGCGATGACGTGCATCAGCGGTCCGCCCTGGGTGCCAGGGAAGACGGCCGAGTTGATCCGCTTCATGAGCGGACGTTGGGCCATGATGAGGCCGCCGCGGGGGCCGCGCAGGGTCTTGTGGGTGGTGGTGGTGACCACATGGCAGTGCGGGAAGGGGCTCGGGTGGACCCCCGCCGCCACCAGGCCCGCGATGTGGGCGATGTCGGCCATCAGCGTGGCGCCGACCTCGTCGGCGATCGAGCGGAAGGCCGCGAAGTCGATGACGCGGGGGTAGGCGCTGGCGCCGCACACGATCAGCTTGGGGCGGTGCTCGATGGCGAGCCTTCGGACCTCGTCCATGTCGATGAAGCCGTCGGGGCGCAGGTGGTAGTGCACCGGGTGGTACAGCCGGCCGGAGCTGTTGACGGGCGAGCCGTGGGTCAGGTGACCGCCGTGGCTGAGGGCGAGCCCCAAGAAGGTGTCGCCAGCGTCCATGAGGGCGAGGAAGGCCGCCGAGTTGGCCTGGGCGCCCGCGTGCGGCTGCACGTTCACGCCGATGTCGCAGCCCTCGACCGAGAACAGCGCGCGGGCGCGCTTCCGCGCCAGGTTCTCGATCACGTCTACGTGCTCGCAGCCGCCGTAGTACCGGCGCCCCGGCAGCCCCTCGGCGTACTTGTTGGTGAGCGGCGAGCCCATGGCCTCGAACACGGCGAGGCTGGCGTGATTCTCCGACGCGATCAGCTCGAGATCGAGCTTCTGCCGGCGAACCTCGGAGGCCAAGGCCGCGTAGACCTCGGGGTCTTCGGACGCGACGTGAGAGTAGGGGTGGGCCGACATGGGCAACTCCATGGGGGGCGTGAGGCCCGGTGGATCAAGAGCGGGCAGACTCGACCGCGGTGATCTTGGCGACGCGGGCGGCGTGGCGGCCGCCCTCGAACGAGGCGTCGAGGAAGGCATCCACGATATCGCGGGCGAGGCCCGCGCCCACCACCCGCTCGCCCAGGCACAGCACGTTGGCGTCGTTGTGCTGTCGGGTGGCCCGCGCCGAGAAGGTGTCGGAGACGCACGCGGCGCGCACGCCGGCCACCTTGTTGGCGGTCATCGACATGCCCACGCCCGTGCCGCAGACCAGCAGCCCGAGCGTGGCCTCACCGGCCGCGACGGACCGCGCCACCCGGGCAGCGAAGTCTGGGTAGTCGCACCGCTCGGCGGCGTCGGGGCCCAGATGGACGACCCGCATGCCCCGCTCGGCGAGGTGGGCCCGCAGGTCCTCCTTCAACCGAAAGCCGGCGTGATCAGAGGCGATGGCGATGCGCATGGGAGCTCCGGTTCGGGCTCAGCCCGAGAAGCGCGAGAAGACCAGGGTTGCGTTGGTGCCGCCGAACCCGAAGGCGTTGCTCACCGCGACGTCGATGGGCGCCTGGCGGGCCTCGCGGGGCACGAAGTCGAGCCCGAAGGACGGGTCGGGCGTGTGGAGCGTGGCGGTGGGGGGCACCACGCCATCGTGCAGGGCCCGGGCACAGAAGACGGCCTCGAGCCCGCCGGCGGCGCCGAGGAGGTGGCCGGTGACCGACTTGGTGCTGGACACCATCAGCCGGCGGGCGTGGTCTCCAAAGACCGTCTTGACGGCCATCACCTCGTTCTCGTCGTTGGACGGCGTGGAGGTGCCGTGCGCGTTGACGTAGTCTACGGCGTCGGGCGCGACCTTCGCGGCGCGCAGTGCGGCCCGCATGCACCGCACGGCGCCGGTGTGCCCGGGGGGCGGCGCGGTCATGTGGTGGGCGTCGTTCGTGAGCGCATAGCCGGTGACCTCGCAGTAGATGCGGGCCCCGCGCGCCCGGGCATGCTCGAGCTCTTCGAGCACCACGATCCCGGCCCCCTCCCCCATCACGAAGCCATCTCGGTCGATGTCGAAGGGGCGGCTGGCGGTGGTGGGGTCGTCGTTTCGCTTCGACAGGGCCTTCATCACCATGAAGCCGCCCAGCCCGAGCGGGATGATGGCCGCCTCGGCGCCGCCCGCGACCACCACGTCGGCCTCCCCCGACCGGATGACCCGCCAGGCCTCGCCGATGGAGTGGTTGCCGGTGGCGCAGGCGGTCGAGATGTTGAGGCTGGGCCCCATGGCGCCGAGTCGGCCATCATCC
>JBDQIL010000339.1:0-5490 GCA_040264415.1 Myxococcota bacterium | reverse complement strand
TCATCTGGCTGTGCCTCGAGCACCCCGCCATCGGCATCCCCGTCACGTTGGTGGTCATCGGCGTGGTGGTGGTCAAGCAGGTCGCGAACCGGGGTGGCGGCGGGCGGCGCTGGGCCTCGCACCAGCCGGCCCGCCGCCCGCCCCGGGCCCGGCGGGCGCGCCGGTCCAGCCGGCAGCAGTTGCGCGAGGCCGACCCCAACTTCTCCGAGCCGCTGTTTCTCGACTACGCCCAGCTGGTCTACGCCCGCGCCCAGACGCTCCGGCCCCGCGACCGGCGCCCCGGGGGGCTGCTCGCCGCACCGGCCTGGCGCCAGCTCCGGCAGCGATCCAGCAACGTGGACTCGGTGGACGACGTCATCTTCGGAGCGACCCGCCTGGCAGATGTCGATGTGGGGAGCCAGTGGATCACCCTGCGGGTGGCGTTCACCACCAACCTCACCGAGCGGCGGGGCGACCGGCAGAAGCAGCTGCTGCTCGACGAGCTGTGGACGTTCCGGCGGGCGGCAGACGCGCTCTCGCCCGGGCCCGAGCGCATGCGCTCGTTGGGCTGCGCCGCGTGCGGCTCGACCCTCGAGCCAGAGACCGACGGCAGCTGCCCCAATTGTGGCCAGCCGCGCTCGGGCGGACAGCTGCAGTGGGAGGTCGTCTCCACCGAGCTGCGGTCGAGCCAGGCGCTCTCGCGGCCCGACCTGCACCTCGGCGGCGGGGTCGAGCCCGGAACGCGCGCGCCGACCGTCAAGCACCCCCAGCTGGCGAGCCGGCGCCGGGCCTTCCAGGCGCGGCACCCCGACTTCGACTGGTCCGGATTCAAGGCCCGCGTGGTGCACATCTTCGGCGAGCTCCAGCAAGCCTGGTCGACCCAGCGTTGGGAGCGGGCCCGCCCCTACGAGACCGACCCGCTGTTCCAGGTCCACCGGTTCTGGATGGAGCGCTACGCGCGCTTCGGGTTGGCCAACCGCATCGATGACGTGGAGGTGCTCAAGATGGAGCTCGCCGACGTCGACCTCGACGCGTGGCTCGAGACCATGACGGTGCGCGTGTGGGCCAGGATGCGCGACTGGACCGAGGAGACGGCGACCGGAGCGGTGGTGGGCGGATCGAAGACCGAGCCGCGGGCGTTCTCGGAGTATTGGACCTTCATCCGGGCCATCGGCGCCGAAGACCGCGGCACGGGGCCGCGAGACGGTCGGCATTGCCCCAGCTGCGGCGCGCCCCTCGACAAGGTCGGCGCCGCCGGCGTGTGTGGGTACTGCGATACCAAGATCACCGGGGGCGATTACGACTGGGTGCTGTCGCGCATCGAGCAGGACGAGACCTATGGCCGCTGACCCCACCGATCCCTCCACCGACCTCCCCGCCGACGAGGCGCAAGGCCAACGCCTGCCGGGGCCGCCGCGCGCCGACGCCATTCGGCACGACGGCGACCCAGTCATGGGCGCTGTCTTGGCTGAGGCGCTGTCGTTCACCGGGCGCGCCGAGCGCGCCACGCACGGCTTCCACACCTACCCGGCGGGCATGCACCCCGACGCCGCGCGGGTGGTGATCGCCGCCTGCCCGGGGCCCGTCCACGATCCCTTCTGTGGCGGGGGCACGGTGCTGGTCGAGGCCATCCTGGCCGGCCGGCGGGCGAGCGGCACCGACTTGTCGCCGGTGGCCACCCTGGTCACCACGGCGCGCACCTCGGGCCCGGAGCTCGCGACGCCGATGCGCTCGGCGGCCCGCAAGCTCGCCGAGCGCGCTCGGGCTCGCTTCCCCACCGTGGTGCCCGAGGTGTGCCGTGAGTGGTACGAGCCCCACGTCGCCGACGAGCTGGGCCGCTTGCGCGACGGCATCCTCGAGCAAGACGAGGCCATCCGCCCGCTGCTCTTGGCCTTGCTCAGCAGCATCGCCATCAAGGCGAGCTTCCGCGAGTCGGACACGTCGAACCGACGCAAGGGCGGGCACCGGCCGCCGGGCACCACAGCCATCCTGTTCCACAAGAAGGCCCGGGAGCTGGGCCGCCAGCTCGATGAGATGCCCGCCGAGCGCGCTGTTCGGGTGCGGCTCGACGACGCGCGCTCCTGTGGGCCGCCGCCCGGGGCGGGGCTGGTGATGACCTCGCCGCCCTACCCGGGGGTCTACGACTACCTGCCCATGCAGCAGCTGCGGTACGCGTGGCTGGGCATCGAGCCGCCTGGCCGCGCCTTCTCGGCCGAGGTGGGCAGCCGACGGGGCTTCCGGGCCAAGGGGCGGGCCGAGGCCTTCCGCGATTGGCGCGACGACACCGACCGCTGGGTGGCCGCGCAGGCCGCGACCCTCCGGTCGGGCGGCGCGCTCGTGATCAACGTGGGCGACGGGCTGGTGGGGGGCCGCACCGTGGACGCGCTGTCGTCCACCGTCGAGTCGCTGCGGCGGGCGGGCCTCGAGGTCGAGGCCCGGGCCAGCGCCGATCGCCCCGACCACGCCCGCGGCGCCGTCCGAATCGAGCACATGGTGCTCGGCCGCAAGCCCTGAGCCCAGCGGGCCCCCGATGCACGTCATCATCGCCGGCGACAGTGACGTCGCCTACAACATCGCCGAGCTGCTGATGGAGGACCACGAGGTGGTGCTGGTCGGTGACCGCTCCGCCTCGGGGGCCCGGCTCGACCGGCTCGACGTCGAGTGGGTGCAGGGCGGATGCACGACGGCGACCGTGCTGCAGCAGGCGCGCGTGCAGCGGTGTGGGGTCTTCGTGGCCGCCACCGACAACGACGAGGTCAACCTCGTGGCGTGCATCGCCGCCCGCAACCTGGGCTCGAGCCGCACCATCTGCCTCCTCACGCGGCCGGGCTTCGTGTCGGTGTCCGAGGGGGAGGAGCAGCTCGCCCAGAGCCTGGGGATCGACGCGGTGGTGCGGCCCGCCGACCAGCTCGCCCGGGAGGTGCTGCGCATCGTGACGGTCCCGGGCGCCCTCGACATGGAGCACCTCGTCCACGGCAAGGTGCGACTGCTGCGGCACGTGGTCGAGGCCGACGCGCCGCTCGCCGGGCAGCTGCTCAAGCGCATCCCGCTCCCAGCGAACGTGGTGCTGGTGATGGGGCGCCGCGGCGAGGAGGTCTTCGTCCCCAACGGCGACACGGAGTTCCGAGAGGGCGACAAGGTCACCGCCATGGGCACGCCGCGGGGCATCCACGAGCTGCGCTATCGCTACCTGCGCTCGCGCAGCCACGGACGCGACATCGAACACGCCACCATCGTTGGGGGAGGCACGGTGGGCCTCCTGGTGGCGCGTGGGCTCGAGAGCGCGGGATGGAAGGTCAAGCTCATCGAGGTGGAGCGCGCGCGGTGCGACATCATCGCGCCGCAGCTCAAGGGGCTGGTGCTGTGCGGCGACGGCACCGACATCGCCCTGCTCGAAGAGGAGCAGGTGGCCCGCTCTCCGGTGCTCATCGCGGTCACCAGCAACGACGAGAAGAACCTCCTCGTCAGCCTGATCGCCCGTCACTTGGGGGTCGAGCGCATCATCACGCGCGCCGACCGCCTGTCCAACGAGCGCATGTTCGAGCGGGTGGGCATCGACGTGGTCCGGAGCGCCCGCGGCGCCGCCATCCGGACGGTGGTGCGCGATGTGGTGGGGGCCAACCGCAACATTCGGGCGGAGCTCGAGCACGGCGACATGGCCATCGTCGAGATGGAGCTCCCCTCCGACCACCCCAGCGTGCGGATTCGCGAGCTGTCCGCGCCCCTGTTCGCCATCATCGCCACGGTCATCCGGGGCAAGCAGGTGCTCATCCCCAACGGCGAGACGGTGCTCCACGGCGGCGACCACCTGCTGGTCTTCACGGCGCGGAAGGATGAGGCGGCGGCGCGCGAGCACTTCCTGCGGATCCCCGACCGCGCCCCCGATCAGCTCCCCCCGACCTGAGGGTCGCCCATGCGCCTGCGCCTGGTCTCTGCGGTGATCGGACAGCTGCTGCGGCTGTTCTGTGTGGCCTTCCTGCCCCCGCTGCTGCTCGCGGCGTGGGACACCGACTGGTGGTCGGCCCTGGGCTTCGCGGGCGCCGGCGCCGTGGGAGCCGGGTTCGGCACGCTGATGTCGTGGGGGTACGCGCCGCCGCGTCTGTTCCATCGGGCCGAGGCCATGGCGGTGGTGGCGGGCACGTGGCTGGTGGTCGCGGCCTTCGCCGGCGTGCCCTACCTCTTCGCGGGGCTCGGCTGGGCCGACGCCTTCTTCGAGTCGATGAGCGGGCTGACCACCACCGGGGCCACCATCCTGGCCGACTTCTCCCCATACGGGCGGTCGTTCTTCTTGTGGCGGGCCATGACGCAGTGGTTCGGGGGCTTGGGGGTCATCGCGCTGTTCGTGGTCATCTTGCCCCGCATCGGCATCGCCGGCCGGCAGCTCTTCTTCGCCGAGTCGTCGTCGGCGCCCGGCGAAGACGTGAGCCCGAAGATCCGGCAGGGCGCCAGCAAGCTGTGGGGGCTCTACGTCGCGCTCACCCTGCTGTGCGGGCTGGGGCTCTTCGCGTCGGGCATGGGCGTCTACGACAGCGTGGTGCACGCGCTCACCACCTTGGCGGCCGGTGGCTTCTCCCCGAACGGCTCGAGCATCGCCGGCTACGCCAACCCGGCGGTCGAGTGGACCCTGGTGCCGTTCATGTTCCTGGCGGGGGCGAGCTTCCCGCTCCAGGTGCGGGTGTTCACGGGCGCCGCCCCCAAGGGCTTCCTCCAAGACCAGGAGTTCGTGTTCTACACCGCCATCGCTGCGGGTTCGACGCTCCTGCTGAGCGTCATCCTGGCCGGCGGCGCGCCCGGGCTCGAGGCCCTGCGGGCCGCGTCCTTCCAGGTCACCAGCCTCATGTCGAGCACGGGCTTCGCGAGCACCGACTACAACCTGTGGCCGGGCTCCGCCAAGATGGTGCTGCTGCTGGTCATGGTGGTGGGCGGCTGCGCGGGCTCGGCGGCGGGCGGCCCGAAGGCCGTGCGACACCTGCTGGTGGGGCGCCACCTCGTGCGAGAGGTACGCCAGACCCTGCACCCGCGCGCCGTCCTCCCGCTCCGCTACCACGGCCGCGCCGTGTCCCACCCGATCCTGCGCGCGGTCTTCGCCCTCGCGGTGCTCTACGTCGGCGGGTACTTCGTCGTGGGCGTGCTGTTGGTCTGGACGGGGCTGCCGATGGTCGCCGCCTTCACCGCGTCGTTGGCTTGCCTGGGCAACATCGGGCCCGGCTTCGACGCCGTGGGGCCCATGGGCAGCTTCGCGGGGCTGTCGGTGGGGGCCAAGGTGCTGCTCACCGGTGCCATGTGGGTGGGCCGCCTCGAGATCCTGACGGTCATCGCCCTGCTCCACCCCGACGTCTGGCGCTCCATCCGGCTCGGACGCGCCCGCCCCCGCGACGACCGCGGCCCTCGCCGCATGCGGACGCCGCTGTGGTGATCCTGCTCCTCGCGGGTGCGGCCTGGGCGGGGCCGGCGTGCGCGCCGGACCCGGCGTCGGCTGCCTCCCCCCCCGAGCCCCTGACGCTGCGGGGC
>JBDQIL010000338.1:0-5493 GCA_040264415.1 Myxococcota bacterium | reverse complement strand
TGTCGAGCCCCTGACCGTCGACTTCGCCCGACAGGTCATCGAGCGTGAGCGCCCCGACGCGGTGCTGCCCACGGTGGGCGGTCAGACGGGCCTCAACCTCGCGATGGAGCTTCACCGCGCTGGCGTGCTCGAGGAGTTCGGGGTGGAGCTCATCGGCGCGCGGCCCGAGGTCATCGACGTGGCTGAGGACCGCCTGCTCTTCAAGGAGCGCATGATCGAGGTGGGGCTGGGCGTGGCGATGTCGGGGGTGGCCACCACCCTGGCCGAGGCCGAGGCGCTGCTCGAGCAGGTCGGCCTGCCCGCGATCATCCGGCCCGGCTTCACCCTGGGCGGTGAGGGCGGCGGCATCGCCTACAACCGCGACGAGTTCCGCGAGATCGTGAGCAACGGCATCGATCTCAGCCCCATCAACCAGGTGCTCGTCGAACAGAGCATCCTGGGTTGGAAGGAGTTCGAGATGGAGGTGATGCGCGACCACGCCGACAACGCCATCATCGTGTGCTCCATTGAGAACTTCGACCCGATGGGCGTTCACACCGGTGACTCGATCACCGTCGCCCCGGCCATGACCCTCACCGACCGCGAGTACCAGGCCCTGCGCGACGCCAGCCTGCTCGTCATGCGCGCCGTGGGCGTCGAGACCGGAGGGTCGAACGTGCAGTTCGCCGTCAACCCCGAGAATGGCGACATCATCGTCATCGAGATGAACCCGCGGGTGAGCCGGTCGAGCGCGCTGGCGAGCAAGGCCACGGGCTTCCCCATCGCCAAGATCGCGGCGCAGCTCGCCGTGGGCATGACCCTCGACGAGATCCCCAACGACATCACCCGCAAGACCCCCGCCAGCTTCGAACCCACCCTCGACTACGTGGTGGTCAAGATCCCGCGGTGGAACTTCGAGAAGTTCCCGGGCGCCGACCGCACCCTGTCCACCCGCATGACCGCGGTGGGCGAGGTGATGGGCCTGGGTCGGAGCTTCAAGGAGGCGCTGCTCAAGTCGATCTCGAGCCTCGAGGGCGGCTACGCCTCGGCCTCGGATTGGACCGACCAGGCGCTGCGCGAGAAGCTCGCCATCCCCACCCCTGACCGTCTGCCGGCCGTCTTTGAGGCCGCGCGCCGGGGCTGGGACGGCTCCGAGATCCATGGCATCACCCGCATCGACCCCTGGTTCTTGGCGGAGATCGCCGAGATCGTGGCCTTCGAGGCCCAGCTCGATGGCCGCTTCTTGAGCAGCGTGTCGGCGGAGGAGCTGCTCCGCGCCAAGCGCATGGGCATCCCCGACGAGCACCTCGCCAGCATCTTGGCGACCTCTGAAGAGGCGGTGGCCACCCGGCGTCGTGAAGATGGCATCCAGCCGGTGTTCAAGCGGGTCGACACCTGCGCCGCCGAGTTCGAGAGCCTGACGCCGTACCTCTACAGCACCTATGAAGACGAGGACGAAGCCGGAGACGACCCGCGCGATCGCGTGGTCATCCTGGGCAACGGCCCCAACCGCATCGGGCAGGGGCTTGAGTTCGACTACTGCTGCTGCCACGCCGCCTTCGCCGTGCGCGACAAGGACCTCTGCGCGGTGATGGTCAACTGCAACCCCGAGACGGTGTCCACCGACTACGACACCTCGGACAAGCTGTACTTCGAGCCGGTGACGGCGGAGCACGTGGGCGCCGTGCTGGAGCGGGAGAAGCCGCTCGGCGTCATCCTGCAGTTCGGCGGCCAGACGCCGCTGAAGCTGAGCCACCGCATCGGCCCCATCCTGGGCACGTCAGCCGACGCCATCGACCTGTGCGAAGACCGGGAGCGCTTCAACAAGCTGTTGGGCACGCTGGGGATCCGGCAGCCCGAGGGCGCCATGGTGTCGAGCCGGGAGGAGGCCATCGCCGCCGCGGTTCGCATCGGCTTCCCGCTGCTGGTGCGCCCCAGCTACGTGCTCGGTGGCCGCGCGATGGCCATCTGCCACGACGACGCGTCCTTTCATGCGGCCCTCGAAGAGGCCCTCGAGGTGTCGGCCCAGCATCCGGTGCTGATGGACCGGTTCCTCGAAGGGGCGGTCGAGTACGACGTAGACGCCCTCGCCGACGGCGACGCGGTGCATGTGGCGGCGATCATGGAGCACATCGAGGAGGCCGGGGTGCACTCCGGCGACTCGGCCTGTTCCATCCCGCCGGTGGTGCTGCGTCCGGAGCACCGAGACGAGATGATCGACGCCACCGTGCGGATCGCGAAGCGCCTGCGGGTGATCGGGCTGGTCAACGTTCAGTTCGCGGTCTGCGACGGCGAGGTCTACGTCATCGAGGTCAACCCCCGGGCGTCGCGCACCATCCCGTTCGTGTCGAAGGCCACCGGTCTGGCGCTGCCCGCCATGGCGACCCGGCTGTGCCTCGGCGAGAAGCTCGCCGACCTCGGCCCGCTCACCCGCAACCCCCCCGGGATGTTCTTCATCAAGGCCCCGGTGTTCCCGTGGCGGCGGTTCACGGTGAAAGACGTCGTGCTCGGCCCGGAGATGCACAGCACCGGTGAGGTGATGGGGGTGGGCCGCAGCTTCGGTGAGGCCTACGCCAAGGCGCTGATGGGCGCCGGGATGAAGCTCCCCAGCGAGGGCGCCGTGTTCCTCTCGCTCCGCGACGCCGACAAGCACCGCCTCGCCGACATCGCCGGCCCGCTGTACAGCATGGGCTTCAAGCTGCTCGCCACCGGCGGCACGGCGGCGGCGATCCGTGAGGCGGGGCTGCCGGTCGAGACCGTCTTCAAGGTGCGCGAGGGCCGCCCCGACATCGTAGACCACGTGCGCAATGGTCGCGTGCAGCTCATGATCAACACGCCAAAGGGCAAGAAGGGCCTGCACGATGAGGCCGCCATGCGGCTCGCGGGGCTGCGCTTCGGGGTCCCCTGCATCACCACCCTGCGGGCGGCCGAGGCCGTGGTGAGCGCGATTCGCGCCCTCCGGGCCGGAGAGCTGCGGGCCGTGAAGCTGCAGGAGCCGGCCCTGCGTCCCGTCACGTGAGCGGCGGCCCCCGCACCCTCATCGTCGGTGACGTTCACGGCTGCGCGTCCGAGCTGGCCGATCTGATCGACCGGGCGTCGCCCACGCGGGTGGTGTTGGTGGGCGACCTCTTCACGAAGGGGCCCGATCCGCTCGGTGTGTGGGACCTGATCGTCGCCCACGACGCGGACGCGGTGCTCGGAAATCACGACGCGCTCGTGCTGAAAGACCGCGACGGGAGGCCGTGGTCGGTGCTGCCGCGCAGCGCGTTTCGCTGGCTGAAGCGGCGCCCCCTGGTCCTCGGGGAGGAGGGCTGGACCGTGGTCCACGCTGGCCTTCACCCCACCGCCGGGGCGCCCGGCACCACCCGCAAGATGGCGCTGAACATGCGTCGATGGCCCATGGGGGGCCGGGGCGAGGGCTCCGCCCGCCCGTTCTGGTGGGAGCGCTACGACGGCCCGGGCCTGGTGGTGTACGGCCATGACGCTCGGCGCGGGCTGATCGACCGGCGGCCGGTCACCCTGGGCCTCGACACGGGCTGCGTCTACGGCGGCGCCTTGACCGGCTACCTGGTGGAGTCGGACGAGCTGGTGCAGGTCTCGGCCCGCCGGGTCTACCGACCGGTGTAGCCGCGCCGCCGCGACCCTTGAACGCACGAGACCCCCGGCCGCCTGAGCGACCGGGGGTCTGTGTCGTGGGGTCAGGCCAAGCCCGACCTCACGGGGAGGGGCTCACTTGCCGGGGACCGCGTCCTTGGCACCCTCGACCTTGTCCATGGCGCCACCGGTGGCGTCGTCAGCCTTGTCCATGCCAGCCTTGACGGCGGCACCAGCGGCGCCGCCCGCGAGGGGCTGCACGGCGCTGACGGCCTTCGGGAGGTCGGTGATCATGCCGGGCAGGGCGCCCAGGGCGGAGGCAGCGCCGCCGACGACCTTCGGGGCGAGCATCGGGTTGTCCTTCACCAGGGAGGTGGGGTCAGCCTTGATCTTCTCGACGCCTTCCTTGATGGCCTGGATGTCGTCCTTCATCTTGATGAGCTCGGGGAGCAGGGCCGAGGCGAGGGTCTTGGCCTCGTCGGTCTTGCCTTCCTTGTTCAGGGCGCCCACGTAGTTGGCCATGGTCAGGGCGGCGTCGATGCGGCTCACGCCACCGAGCACCTGGTCCACCGCCTCGATGCCCAGGGGCTCGTAGGAGGGGGTGTAGTAGTCGTCCATGTTGAACGGGTTGGCGGCCTCGTCGTCGAGGCTCGACAGGTCGGCGTTCAGGGCGGACGGGACGTACGGGGTGGTCTTGGCGCGAAGCTTCGAGACCCGCTTGGTCTCTTTCTTCTCGCACTTGGCCTTGCTCTTCTCGTCTTCCATGCTGTCGCACTTGGCGAAGGCGAGGGCGTCGGCCGAGAAGGTGGAGGCGGGGACGAGGAGGGCGAGGCCCAGGAGGATGGTCTTGACGTTCATGATGTCTCCACGATGGGAAGAATGGGAAGCGGGGGTTCGGCGGCGCACCCTTTCGTGTTCAGGCACAGCCGTCAAGTAGAATGTCGGCCGCGCTCGACCGTTCGGCCCCTGCGCTGGTGGGTATAGGGTCTTTGCGAGCGGCTTACAAGCGTCAATCCTGCGACGATGCGCTCGGGACGGGCTTCGCACGCCGCACGCGGGGGGGGGCCACAGCGTCGGCATCATCGGGTGGCTCGATGATCCCCTCGAGCACCCGCAACACTGCTCGGTTGCTGCCAAATGGCGGGAATACATAGGCGCCGCGGATCCGCGGGTGATCGCGGACCTCGAACAGGGTTCGGCGGGCGACCTCGATCCCGACCTCGCGCTGGGCCTCGCGGCTGGGGGCGGCCTTGATCGCGGCCCGGACGGCGTCGGGGATCTGCATGCCCGGCACCTCGTTGTGGAGGAACTCGGCGTTCTTCGACGACACCAGCGGCATGATGCCGACCATGAACGGGACGTGGGCGGCGTCCTTGGTCTTCTCAAGGAAGCGCTCGAGCAGCTCTGGATCGAAGACGGGCTGGCTGAAGAAGAACTCGGCCCCGGCGTCGACCTTCCGGAGGAAGCGGTCGGCCTCGAGGTCGACGTCGACCGCGCCGGGGTTGCAGCCGGCGCCCACGAACAGCGCGGTCTGGCCGCCGATGGGCTGCCCGGAGAAGTCGAGCCCGCGGTTCAGCAGCTGGATGAAGCTGATGAGCCCGATGGAGTCGATGTCGAAGACCGCCGTGGCGTCGGGGTAGGTGCCCATCTTGGGCGGGTCGCCGGTGACCGCGAGGATGTTGCGCAGCCCGAGCGCGTGGGCGCCGAGCAGGTCCATCTGCATGCCGAGCAGGTTGCGGTCGCGGCAGCAGTAGTGGATGACGCTCTCCATGGGCGGCACCCGCTGCCGGACCAGCTGCGCTGTTACTGACGTCCAGTTCAACGAATTCCCCTGCAATTGGCAGCATGTACGTTCGTGAAATAGTGGCTTGTACGTAGTTGGCCTGCGGCTCCAAATAATTTATGGTTTTTTTCTTGACT
>JBDQIL010000337.1:0-5501 GCA_040264415.1 Myxococcota bacterium | reverse complement strand
CTGGGGCGGTGTGCTGCTGCTGGCAGCGCGCCGCGAGCGCCGCAACACCTGAGCGCGCGGGGGGGCGCCATCACCCGCTCCGCCGGCTTCGTGCGTCGCGCGGGCCATGGCGCCCAAACGCTACTTCGACAGCTGGTAGCTCAACACCAGGCAGCTCAACTCGGGCGGGAGCCCGTCTTCACCGAAGATGGTGTCCATGTTCTCGGCGTCGCCCTCGAGGCGGGCGCGGCAGGGCAGCACGATGGACCGGGCGATGGTGCGAGCGGTCTGCTTCAGCACCCACTCCCCGCCGCTGTCGAGCTGCGAGAGCATCGCGCTGGTCGTCTGGTTGGGGTTGGTGAAGTCCACCAGCCGCGTGTCGTCGCGCAGGTCCACCCGGTTGAGATCGGCGGCCCAGAACAGCGCAATGCGCATCACCGGCGCGGTGTTGAACTGGGCGTCGGGCACCAGCGGCGCGCCCTCGGCCCGGATGTGCTTGCCCAGCCCGCGCAGCAACTGGCTGGGCCGCGACCGGACGTCGTCGCCCTCGACGTAGACGCATCGCCCGCGGTCGCCCACGCTGTCGCTGTCGCTCTCGAAGCTCTCCTCGCGCGGCAGCTCGCCGGACTCCGACAGCGTCTTGTTGAGCAGCTCGTCTCGCAGGTCGATGCTCTCGAGCTCGGCGGCGTTGCGTCCGGTGTAGAGCGCGTCGGGCTGGACGTCGAGCCCCAGCGAGAGCGCCTGCCGGAAGCCCATTCGCAGCGTGCCGCGGCCGCAGACCTCGCTCTGGGTGGAGTCTTCGATGATGTCCCAGTCGCCGGCCGCGCGGCCGGGCACCGCCGCCAGCCAGGTGAGCAGCGTGCGCGTGGGGTTGTCGAAGCGCTCCGACTCCTGCACGGCCTCGTACCAGAGCGTGAAGTCCTTGCGCTGGGCGCGGGCGCCCCGCCCCAGCAGCCACTCGTACCGGTTGTCGGACAGCGCGAAGCCCGACTCCTTGCGCACCAGCCCCAGCAGCGTGTCGTCCTCGGCGAGGGTGCCGGCGATCTGCGCCGAGTCGGTGATGTCGTTGGCGAGATCGGTGAATGACCACTCGGCGACGCGGTCGGAGCGGCGGTCGCTGCGCTCCATGCTGGCCTCACACTCGCCCAGGCGGGTGGAGGTGGTGCCCAGCTTGTCCTTGAGGCTGACCGACCGGCAGGACGCGAAGCCGCCGAGCACGTAGCCGCCGATCATGAACACCCCGATGAAGATGTTCCGCGGCTGGAAGATCGCGCCCGACTTCACGAACGTGACGGCGCGCTGGGCCATCTGCATCGGGCCGAGCACGAGCAGCTGAGTGAAGATCTGCCGCTTGCCCTCGGCGGCCATGCTCTCCTTGCTCAGCCGCCGCCGCCCCACGCCCACCCGCTTGGCGGCGTCCTCGCGCTCCCGTCGGATCTCCTCGGGCAGCTCGTCGAGCTCGACCACGAAGCGCGGGCCGCTTGGGGTGACCAAGGCGAAGCTGTCGCCGGCCCGCACGGCGCGCGGGGTGGTCACCTGCTCGGGGCGCCGGGCGCCCTTCTCCCACAAGAACAGCGACGCGGTGCGCTCGGCCGGCGCCAAGATCAGGTTCTGCGGGCCCTGTCGGATCACCTTGGCGTGCTCGGGCAGCACGCCGAAGCTGTCGGGGAGCACGATGTGGCAGCGGTCGGGGTTCGAGCCGAGCCGCACCTCGAGCCCCTCGAACGGACCGAACCGCGTACCCCCGAACTCGGGGGTCAGCTTCAGGTAGACGGCGAGGTCGGAGAGGGCCATGCGCGCTCCGCGGGGCCCGTGATGCTAACAGCCGGTCGCGCTGCTGCGTGCGGTAGGCTCTCCGCCCCCCTGGCCGACGCCCCCGGGTCCTCGCCTTGGTCAACATCTTCCTCATCCCCTACACGGCGCTGCGGCACCTCTCGATGGCGCTGTGGTGTGGGGTCGCCGGTTTGGTCGCGTGGTGGCTCGTGCTCACCGCGATCGTGATCGGTGGCGCGGACTGGCCGCCCTCGTGGGACGGGCCGATCCTCATGTGCGCGGTCTCGTGCGGCGTGGCCATGGCGTCGATGGTCGGCGAGGTCAACCTGCGCCGCCTGCCCATGATGGGGCGGCTGTGGCGGGTCGGACTCACGGCGGTCCTCACGGCGGTCTTCACCCTCGCCTGGTACGGGCTGTGGTCCTTCGTGGCCACCGGCCTGCTCTTCAGCGGCGACGCCTTCAGCGCCGACGCGCAAGACGCGTCCCTCGTGAGCCTCACCTTCCGGGCCGGCGCCTTCGCCATGGGCGGGCTCGGCGGCGGCTGCGCGACCGCGATCCTGCGCAAGGGGCGCGGGCTGATCTCGCACATGGCGGGCGGGCTGGCCGCGGGGCTGGCCGCGGGCGCGGCCTGGCACCTCTTGGGCAGCAACCTCGCCTCTGAGCTGTCCAGCGGCGATCTCTACCTCGCGGGCGCGGGCATGGGGCTCACCTGGGGCGTCGTCTTCGGGCTCCTCACCTGGGGGATCCCCGACGAGCTGTACGCCGGCTGGCTGCGGGTGCTGTCTCCGTACCGCTACGGCCGCCGGATCCCGGTGGACTCGCTCGACGGTCGGGCGAAGGAGCGCTTCGTCGGTCACTTCCCGCGCGGCCTCGACCTCTACCTCCCGCTCGAAGAGGGGGTGCTCGAGCTGCACGTCTCGGTCGCCATGGACTCCCGCCGCCGCTACCGCGCCCGGGGCCTCACCCTCCAACCCACGGTGGTGCGGCGCCTCCTCGAGCGGGTCGATCTCCGGTACGACCCGGCGCGCCCCGCGCCCCTCGAGACGGAGCTCAGCAGCGGCGACCGCCTCGTGCTGGGCGAAGGCGACGCCCGGGCCGAGCTCGAGTTCATCATGCTCCCGCGGGAGGAGCAGTGAGGGTGGGCGCGGCGCTGGCCGCGCTCCTGCTGCTCGCGGGCTGCGCGGGCGAAGACCTGGTGCTGATCCCCGGCACCACCACGCGGGCCAGCTCGGTGACCCAGGCCAAGGGCACCGAGCTCGGCATGCGCATCTTCCGGGAGCCGCGCGAGTGCATCGGCGCTGGCATCGCCGCCAATATCGATGATACAGAGCGGCTCGGGCTCTGCTTGCCCCACGTCGATCGCCGCTCGGGCGAGGTTCGCCTCGGCTTTCAGCTTCGCGACAAGCGGGACGAGACGGTGGCGCTGCCGCTCACCCAGGAAGACCTCACCGTCATCCACCAGGGCACCCTCATCCAGGACGGCGCCGCCGGCCAGGCCCTGACGGTGATCCCCCACGACCCCATGGATGTCGATCAGCTCTTCGTGCTGCTCATCGACGGGTCGAGCTCGATGGCGGAGATGGCCAGCCGCCGACGCACTCGGATGGAGCAGGTCAAGCAGGCGCTGCGGCTGCGCGAGGTGCAAGACGCCTTCTTTCCCAAGGAGGTCAAGACCGCGGTGCTGCTGATGCAGTTCACCAGCGGCGACCCGCGCCCGGTGGGCGGCGAGATCATGCCCCTCGAGAATCGGCGCGACTACCTCGCTGCGGTTGATCAGCTGCAGGTGCTGTCGGGCTTCACCCACCTCTACGGCGCCGTGGGCTGGGCCACTGGCTCGATGCTGAAGAACGACCAGATTCAGCGCCTGATCGACGACAACAGCATGGAGGTGACGGTCATCGCCCTGACCGACGGCTTCAACAACATGGAGGGGCGCGACACCTGCCGCACGAACGCCCCGCGGCTCGAGGCCCTGCTCGAGCAGCTCACCGAGCTCAAGGCGAGCGGCGGGGTGCGCCTGGGCCGCCAGGCGCGCATCTTCACGGTCGGCCTGGGGCGCCCGGTGCGGCCGGGCTTCGAGCTGCCCGACGACTGGAACCAGAAGGTTCGGCCGCGCGACCTGTGCGGTCGCTTCGCCGACCAGCGCATCGACGGTGACCTCGAGCGCCGCGGCATCGACAACGCGAGCCTCGAATGGATCGCCCAGGCCGGTGACGGGCAGTCCTTCGTCAAGCAGGGTCGCGACGGCCTCGGGGACGCCTTCCGCAGCTCAGCGGCGCGACGGTTCTCCTGGTTTGAGGCCCGCTACCGCATCGACCCCTTCTACCTTCGGCGGGCCTTCACCACCCGCTTGCGGCTGCGCAGCTACTACACGGGCGAGGCCTCTCTCAAGCTTCACCCCAGCGCTTGGCTCGACGCGCCGCCGGGCGTGCCGGGCGAGGGCGGCTGGACCGAACCGCAGACCTATCGGCACACCCTGGTCGTCTTGGCCCCCGCCATCGGGCTGCTGATCGCGCTGGGCTACCTGGGCGCGGCGCTGTTCAACACCCGACGCGCGCTGTTCGGCCGGACGCGTCAGCGCCCGCCGAAGGGCTGACGCGGTTGCCCTCGTCGCGACCCGTCGCATAGGATCGCAGACAGACCCGGGATCCAGGGGCCCCAGCTGGCACGCTACATCGGCAACTACGAGGTGCTCGAAGAGCTCGGGTCGGGCCACTTCGGTGCCGTCTACCTCGCCGTGGGCGAGGTCCCCGGCCGAGGCATGCAGCCAGGGCGCCGCCGCGTCGTGGCCATCAAGAAGCTCAAAGACGCGCGCGACCCCGAGTCGGTGCGCCTGCTGCTCCAAGAGTTCGACCTGCTCGATCAGGTCAAGCACCGCAGCGTCGTGCGCGTGTTCGAGTACCTCGAAGACGAGCACGCCGTGGTCATGGAGCACATTCACGGGGTCACGCTCCGGGCCGTTCTCGACGAGCTGGCGGAGAAGGGCGCGCAGGTCTTCACCGAGGCCGCGGTCGAGATGGGCTGCGAGATCGCCGACGCCCTGTACCAGGCCTACACGACGCCCGGTGAGAACGGGGAGTCGCTGCAGCTGGTGCACCGCGACCTCAAGCCCGACAACATCATGCTCACGCCGTCGGGCGACGTGAAGGTCCTCGATTGGGGGCTGGCCCGCGTAGACAACGCCGACTTTCGGGTCGAGGCCGCCGATCGACTGCGGGGCACCGCCCTGTACATGTCGCCCGAGCAGGCCAGCCGCCGCCACGTCGATCACCGCTCCGATCTCTTCGGGCTGGGTCTGATCCTCTACGAGCTCTTGATGGGCGAGCCCCTCTACGGGGTGCCAGAGGGCGCCGCGGATCCCCTCGCGGCCGCGATGGCCGCCATCCAGCGCGGCGACACGGCCGAGGCCTGTCGGGGGCTCGAGAAGCGGCTGCCGGTCGCCGGCCCGGTGATCACCAAGGCGCTTCAGCCTCGCCCCGAAGACCGCTACCGCGATGGCCAAGACCTCCTGGTGGAGCTGCGGCGCTCGCTATACCGCGATCGGGGCGCCTACCTCGAAGAGTTCTGCGCCTACTTCTTCGAGGCGGTGCACCCCCTCGCAGATCCGCCCACCGTCGAGTCGCTCGGTGGCCGTTCGGCGGGCCGTGGCCAGCGAATGTCCATCGAGGAGCGGCTGCGCCGGTCCATGGCGGAGGGATCTCCGCCCCCCGCGGGTTCCCCTCCAGCCCCCGCGTCGCCCGCCGCGGGGG
>JBDQIL010000336.1:0-5504 GCA_040264415.1 Myxococcota bacterium | reverse complement strand
TACTTGATCATGGGGCGCCAGGGCTCGGGCGAGAGGGCGACTGTAGCGGGCCGGGCCTGCCACCTCCAGGCCTCGTCCCTCGGTCGGCCTCGGTGTTACCCGGCGCCCATGTCGGGACCGCCCCCTCCCCCCGCCGAAGCCTCCCAGTCCACCTCGGCGTGGCCGATCGGGCTGCTCGTGGGCGCGCTCGCGCTCACCCAGGGCTTCCAGGCCACCCAGCGGGCCGACATGAACATCGACGGGGGCTTCTACGCCGACCTCGCCGCCCACGTCCGCGACGGGCACGGGCTGGTCACCGACGCCTCGCTCTACCACGCCGGCTTCGAGTTCTTTCCCCACGCGACGCCGATCTACCCGCTGTGGCCGCTGCTGCTCGGCTGGGTGTCGCGCGTGGTGCCGCTCGAGGTGGCCGCGCACGCGCTTCCGGTGGCGCTGTTCCTGATCAGCCTGGTGATGGCCTGGGGCGTCGGCCGTGCGGCGCTGCCGGGCCCGCTGTTCGCCGAGGCGCGTGGGCCGCTGCGGCACCTCGACGCCGGCCTGGCGCTGGCCCTGATGCTGGGCCTGCACCTCGAATACGCCCGCTTCACCACCTTCCCCTACACCGAGGGCCTGGCGCTGGCCTTGCTCATGGGCGGGCTGTGGGGGGTCGCGCGCATGCGGCCCACCCTGCCCCACGGGCTGGCCTTCGGGGCGTGGCTCGGGCTCCTGTGTCTCACCCGGTCGCAGCTCTTCGTTGCGCCCATCGCGGCGGGCGGCGCGCTCGCGCTGGTGGCCATCTCCGGGCCGGCCGGCCGGCGCTGGCTCGCCCCGGTGGGCGCCGGGCTCGCCGTCACGGGCGCCATGCTGGCCGGGCTGTGGCTGCACGTGCGCACCATCGTCGCCGACGCCTCCCCGCTCATGTTGCTGCGCTTCGATCAGGCCCGCGCCACCGACGCGCTGGCCCCGATCGAGGTGCTGGCCAAGACGCGCGGCCCCGTCGACCTCGTCGTCGACCGGCTGGGCGGGGTGCTGCTCGCCTACAACCCGCTGGAGTGGAGCGAGTCCTACCACCACGCCTTCATCACGGCCCACTGGGCGCTGCCCTTGGGGCTCGTGGCGGCCGCCGCCGCGGCCCGCCGGTGGGACCGCGCGCGCTGGGCGGCGCTGGCGCGCGACCCGCGGCTCTTCGCGGGCCTGTTCGTCGCTCTGCTGGCCCTCGGCGGCCTCGCCAGCGTCCACCTGCCCCACAAGCAGGCCTTTGGCGGCTGGTACTTCGCCCGCCGCCACGCGGTCATCGCGCTGCTGGCCTTCGCGCCGGCCCTGTGGGGGCTGGCGCGGCACCCGCGGCGGGTCGCCCGCTGGGCGGCGGGCGCGATCCTGTCGACCACCGTGCTCGGCGGCATCGCCCGGGTGGGCATCGACCTCGACGGCGCGGTGGCCGACCGCGACAAGGACTTCGGGGCGCCCGAGGTGGTGGAGTGGATCCAGGCGGAGGGGCCCGACGTGGACGCGGTGGCGGTGGCCGCCCCGTACCCCCAGCGGCTCGCCTGGAGAACCGACGGCGTCGGCTACCACTGGTTCTTCGAGCAGACCTCCGTCGACGATCTGGTGACCATGTGCGACCTGCTCGGCGCCGACCGGCTGCTGTTCCGCCCCAACCGCACGCGGCGGTGGCGCTTCCAGCGCCAGCGGCGCGCCTTTCGGGCCGCCTTCGAGCCGGTCCCGGGCGCCCCGGAGGGCTGGGCGGCGTTCAAGCGGCGGGCCCCGCCTGCGGAAGCCCCGCCTGCGGAAGCCCCACCTCTCGAGGCCCCGGGGCCCTGAGCCGCTCCGCTCGGGTGCCCGCCTGCAGCGCGACCGGCGGCTACGGAGCGGCCAAGAACGCGAGGTCGTCCGCGGAATACCGCGTCATGCGCCAGATGGCGCCGCGGGTGCCGTCGGCCTGCACATCGGGGTTGGCGAACTCCCACACCGGGTCGCCGTCGGGCGTGACCTCGATGACGTAGCCGGTGTCCGACTCGGTGATGAGCGTGTTGCCGTTGGGCAGCCGGTACGCGCTGCCCCGGGTGCGCGAGAAGAAGTCGACGCCGTCTTGATAGCGCCAGACCACGCGGCCCGCGTCGGGGTCGAGCTCGACCACCTCGCTCGCGGCCGTGCCGTTGTTGAAGATGAGCACGTGGCCGTCGTCGAGCACGGTGGGGTGGTGCTGGAAGGTGAGGTTGGACGGCCCCCAGATCCACTCGATCGCGTGGGTCTCGCCGTTCAGGATCATCACGGTGTGGATGTTGCGCATCGACAGCAGCACGTTGCCGGCGGCGTAGCGCGGGTGGACGTGGGCCAGGCTGCCGTCGAAGACCTCGACGTGGTTGGTGTGAAGGATGTCGAGGTCGGCGTTCTTGCGCTTCTTCTTGCGCTTGATGTCGCTGAGGTCGGGCAGCAGGAAGGCGTAGGGCGAGGCGGCCAGCGCCTGCAGCACCGACCACTCCCCCAGCACCTCTCCGGTGGGGGACAGCCGCACCACCTTGTCATCGAGCAGCTCGATGGTCGCGTGGCGGTCGGGCATCACGCGGGCGTCGCGCGCCAGCAGGTGGATGACCCCGTCGTCGTCGACCCAGAGGTCGTGGTGGGCGCGGCCCTCCCAGCGCCAGCGCTCGACCCCGCCGCGGTCGAAGGCGACCAGGCCGACGTCCTTCATGAGCACCAGGATGTCGCCGGTCTGCGGGTCGAGGTGGACGTGCTGCCACGGCGCAGCGGTGTCGGCCGCCCAGGTGTGCAGCACGGCGCCTTGCATGTCGATGAGCTGGGCCTGCTGCTGGGTGCGGGAGTAGTACAGGTTGACGCCCGACCAGGCCCGGTCTGCGTCGTGCAGCAGCACGCCTCGCTTCTCGGCCTGTGGATCGACCGATCCCTCGACATAGCCCAGCGCCTCGAGGAAGTCGGCCTCGGCGGTGGGGGCCTCGACCAGCCGCCGACCGTCGACCCTCTCGGGGTGGTCTGGCGTCGACGCGTCGCGCTCGCAGGCGCCCAGCACGAGCGCGAGGGCGACCAGGGCGGCGCCGGTCGGGGAGTCGGCGCGCATCAGATCCGGACCACCTTGGCGGCGTGCTCCGGCGCGCGCGCGACGGCCGCGGCCATCGCGTTGCGGGAGTCCACCACCAGGCTGGCGTGGGCCAGCACGGCGTCGAGGTCGAGGTCGGTGTGGTCGGTGAGCAGCACCACGCAGTCGGCCGCGGCCACGGCCTCGGCGGTGAGCGGCACGCTGGCGTGGGTGGTGTCTCCGACCCGCACGGTGGGGACGAAGGGGTCGTGCACCTGGAGCACCGCGCCCTTGCCCTCGAGCAGGGCCAGCACGTCGAGGGCCGGCGACTCGCGGACGTCTGAGATGTCGCGCTTGTAGGCCACGCCGAGCACCAGCACGCGGCTGCCCCGCACGGCGCGGCTGCGGTCGTTGAGCGCGTCGGTCACCACGCGCACCACGTGCTCGGGCATGCGGCTGTTGATGGCGTCGGCCAGCTCGACGAAGCGGGCGGTGTAGTTGTGGCCGCGCAGCTTCCAGGCGAGGTAGTGCGGATCGACCGGGATGCAGTGCCCCCCGAGCCCCGGGCCCGGGACGAAGCGCATGAACCCGAAGGGCTTGGTGGCGGCGGCATCCACCACCTCCCACACGTCGAGGCCCAGCTCGCGGCAGATCAGCGCGAACTCGTTGGCCAGGCCGATGTTGACGCTGCGGAAGACGTTCTCCAGCAGCTTGGTCATCTCGGCCGCGGCGGGCGAGCTGACCTTGACCACGTGGTCGCAGCAGCGCCCGTAGAGCGCCTCGGCCAGGGCCGCGCAGGCTGGGGTGACGCCGCCCACCACCTTGGGGGTGTTGCGGATGCCGAAGGTGGGGTTGCCCGGGTCGACCCGCTCGGGGGAGAAGGCCACGCCAATGTCGCGACCGGCGCGCAGTCCCCGCTCGGCGAGCATGGGCACCAGGATCTCTTCGGTGGTGCCCGGGTAGGTGGTGCTCTCGAGCACGACCAGCTGCCCGGGGCGGGCGTGCTCGCTCACGGTGGTGACGGCGGCCACCACGAACGAGATGTCGGGGTCTTTGCTCTTCCGGAGCGGCGTGGGCACGCAGATGACCACGGCGTCTACGTCAGCCATCTCCGCGGGATCGACGGTGGCGTGGAAGCGCCCGGGGCAGCCGGAGACGGCCTGGGCGAGCGCGGCGTCGGAGATGTCGCCGACGTGCGAGCGCCCCTCGTTGAGGGCCGCGCAGAGCGGCTCGCTGACGTCGATGCCCACGACGTCGGCGCCGGAGCGGCACAGCTCGAGGGCCAGGGGCAGCCCGACGTAGCCGAGGCCGATGACGGCGATTGAGGCCCCCTCCCCCTGCAGCCGCGCGATGGTGTGGG
This sequence comes from Myxococcota bacterium, assembly GCA_040264415.1. Classification (GTDB taxonomy): domain Bacteria; phylum Myxococcota_A; class UBA796; order UBA796; family UBA2385; genus M30B51. The sequence continues at coordinate 1,131 of JBDQIL010000336.1, read as the reverse complement.
CGAGCACGGCGGGTACGTCGGTCGATTCGGCGGGCGGGGTCATCGGCGGCACCTCGGCGTCGCGGGCCGGGCCCGCGTGGGCGCCGCCCTATCGCGCCACGGCGGCGTCGTCCGCTGCCGGCCGCCGCTGGACGGAATAGCCGGCCGCCGTGGCTCCCTCCCCCCAGCGCCGCTGGCTGACCGCGCTCCGGTGGAGCGGGACGGTCGCCATGGTGGCCTGGGTGGGCTGGCGGCTCGCCGTAGAGTGGGAGCAGGCCACGGTGCCGGCCCTGCGCCCGATGCCCTGGGAGCTGGGCGTGGCCGCGGTCACCGGGGCCGCCGCGCTGGTGGGACTGGCGCTGCTGTATGTCGCCGGCCTCGCCGCGCTGGGCCTGCCGGTGCGGGGCCGGGTGGCCTGGCACCTGCGCACCTGGTTGCAGGGCTACGTCTACCGGTATGTGCCCGGCAAGGTGATGCTGGTGGTCGAGCGGGCGCGTCTGGGCGAGCGGGCGGGCATCCCCAAGGCCACCAGCCTCGTGCTGGTGCTCTGGGAGACCCTGCTGCTGCTGGCTGGCGCCTGCGTGCTCGCTGGCGTGGGCGTGGGCTTCGTGCCCCTGGGCGCCGCGGCCCCGCCTGCCCTGGTGGTGGCCGCCGCCGTCTCCTCGATCGGCCTGGTCTTGTGCTTTCCCCTCGGGCTTCGGGCCCTGGCGCGGGTGAGTGGTGGGGCGCGTCGGCGTCTGCCGCCCGCCCTGCTGGCGGTCCCGGCGCGCACCCAGGCTGCCCTGGTGCTCGGCTATGCCGGCGTGTGGGCGCTGCTTGGCGGCTCGTTTGCGTTGTCGTGCCGCGCCTTCGAAGGGGGTCAAGCGGCGGGCGTCGCGGTCGCGTTCTGGTTCGTGGTGTCGTACGTGGCCGGGCTGGTGTTGGCCGTGACCCCCGCCGGCCTGGGCGTGCGCGAGGGGCTTCTGGTGGTGGGCCTCTCCGGGGTCTTTCCCGCGGCCGCCGGCTTGGCCTTCGCCCTGGTCAGCCGCGTGCTCATGACCCTGGTGGAGGGGGCGCTCGTCCTGGTCGCGCTGCGGGCGCGCCCGCCTGTGATCCCGGGGGGCGACCCGCCCACGATAGGCGCGCCGCCTGCGGAGTGATAGGGGCCCCGGC
>JBDQIL010000335.1:0-5511 GCA_040264415.1 Myxococcota bacterium | reverse complement strand
ATCCGCATGAGCGGCCCGCGTTCTCGGCCTCGAGCCAGGCCTGCAACGGCGCGAAGTAGGCGAGCATGGGCCCGGCGTCCATCTGGCGGCTGCCGGTCATCGCCTCGAGGGCGTCGGGCCAGGGCTGGCTCGCCCCGAGCGCGAGCAGCGCCGCCAGCCGCGCGCCGGCCTCCTCGGAGCCGTACACCGAGCAGGTGTGCAGCGGCCCGGTGTGGCCGGCCGCGTCGCACATCGACCGATGCATCTGGAACTGGAGCACCGCCGCGAAGAAGTACCGCAGATACGGGGTGTTTCCGGGGATGTGGTACTTGGCGCCGGGGTCGAAGGCGTCGGTCGGACGGGCCACCGGCGCGCCCACGCCCTGGTAGCGCGCCCGCAGCGTCCACCAGTGGTCGTTCCAGCGCTCGGGCGGCACGGCGCCGCTGAACACGTCCCACCGCCACTGGTCGATCATCCGGCCAAAGGGCAAGAAGGCGACCTTCTGGAGCGCGTCGAGCATCTGCTTGTTGAGCACCGCCTCGGCGGTCTCCTCGGTGGCCTCGACCAGGCCGAGCTGCTGCAGGTACGCCGGCGTGATGGACAGCGCGACCGCGTCGCCGATGGCCTCGTGGAAGCCGTCGTGCGCGCCGTCCTGCAGCAGGATGGGCAAGCCCGTGTGGTAGTGGGTGTAGTAGTTGTGGCCGAGCTCGTGGTGCAGCGTGATCAGGTCGTCGAGGGTGGGCCGGATGCACATCTTGATGCGCTGATCGTCGTCGAGCTCGACGTCCCAGGCCGAGGCGTGGCACACCACCTCGCGCCCCTCGGGCTGCACGAACATCGAGCGCTCCCAGAAGGTCTCCGGCATGGGGTCGAGGCCCATCGACGTGAAGAAGTCCTGAGCGGTCTCGGCCATGCGCAGGGCCTCCCAGCCCTGCGCCTCGAGGGCGCCCGACACGTCGAGCGTGAGCGCGCCCGGGTGCGGCTCCATCAGGGGGTAGAGCCCCTCCCACGACTGGGCCCACATGTTGCCGGTGAGGTGGGCCGGCAGCAGGCCGTCGGGAGCGACCCGCTCGGCGCCGTACCGCTCGGCGAGCCGCCCTCGGGCCGCGCAGTGCAGCTGCTCGTAGAGCGGGCGCACCTGCTCCCAGAGCCGGTCGGCCTCGATCGCGACCTCGGCCGGGGGCATGTCGTAGCCAGCGCGCCAGAGCTCGCCCATGTCGGCGTATCCGAGCTCTCGGGCGCCCTGGTTGCCCAGCTCCACCAGCTCGCCGTACGGAGCCCGCATGGGCGGCGAGACCGTGCGCCAGGCCTCCCAGGCGTCGAGCTGCGTCTGCCAGTCGTCCGAGTCGGTCAGCGCGGCGGACAGCTCGCCCAGATCACGGCAGGACGCGGGATCTGCGGGGTCTCCGCAGTGCTGCCCCTTGCCGTACATGCCCGACAGCTTCGCGCCCACCGCGGCGAGCCGACCCTGGAGCGCGGGGTCGCTGGGCGCGGGCAGCGACGTGGCCCGCGTGAGCCGGTCGAGCTGGCGGCGCTCCAGCGGGTCGAGGCCGTCCACCTGGCGGTAGGCGTGGGCCAGCGGCGCGTGGGCCGACATCCACGCCATCGTGGCCGACTCCTCCGCGACCAGCGCCGCCTCGTGGGGGTCGGTGAGGTCGGTCTCGTAGCGCCAGGCCGCGCGCTGCCCGGCCCGCCACCGGTAGCGCACCTCAGCGTCGGCGCGCTGCACGTAGGCCCGGGCCTCGCCGAGCGTGGGGGCGTCGGGGATGGCTGGCGGCGAGCCCACCCGAACGGTGACCGCGGCGCCGAAGTGATCGGAGAGGTGCGACGCCGCCAGGCCGTCGGTCGCCCGCACCTCGATCTGGCGCTCCTGGGTTCGCTCGCCCGAGAGCGGCGTCACCCCGCGGGTGTAGACGTGGTCGATGAGCGCAGCGTGGGCGCCGTCGCCGCCGTCGACCAGGGTGTTCTCGGGGCACCAGGTGCAGGCCGGCCACACCTCGCGCAGCGGGTCGGCGTAGCCCTCGCGGTCGATGGCGGCGCAGCTGTCTGGGAGCTCCGCTGCGAGGCCCACCGCGCTGTCGGCGGCGCCGCAGTTGAAGTCTCCCGCCAGCACCACAGCCGGGCGGTCGGCCAGCGCTGTGAGCAGGCCGTCGACCTGGGACTCGTTCTCGGCCGCCCACCCGCCATGGGCGCCCGGGTAGGGCGCGGTGTCGGACAGGTCGGCCGCGAGGTGGGTGCAGGCCACCGTGACCGGGCCACCCGCGCCCGCGATCTCGGCCACCAGGGCCCGGCGGCGGTTCAGCGTGCTGAGGTCGCTCAGATCGATGACCCGGGGGTCGGTCAGCGGGGCTCGAGACAGCAGCATCAGCCCGTCCGAGCCGCCGTACGCGAAGGTGCCGGCCCGCCGAAAGGGAGAGCGGACCGCCCACAGCGCGGCGGCGCTCGACCGGCCCACCTGGGCCATCAGCGACGTCGCGCAGGTCGGGTTGGCGTCGCGCAGCGCCTCGAGGGCGCCGCCGCACTCCCCCACGATGCAGTCGGTCCGCTCGTCGCCCGCGGTGCCCCCGCACCGGTCGGTCAGGCAGGACACGAAGCGCCCATCGCCGAAGAGGTCGGCCCGCGCGCAGGCGGGCGCGGCGTCGGCGCGCCGCTGCTCGACCGGGGCGGCGAACACCGACCAGCCCGCCTGCGCGGCGGACTCGGCGAGCGCGACCCGGTCTGCGGGACGCCACACCTCTTGCAGGCACAGCACGTCGGACGCGCTCGACGCCACCGCGTCGAAGACGGCGTCGGCCCGCTGATCGGCATGGTCGACGAAGCCGTGCGCCAGGCCGGTGTTCCAGGTCTCCACGGTGAGCGTCGCGGGCGCCGAGAGGGCCGGTGAGGCGAGCAGGACGAGGGCGAGCACGGGCAGCGGCATGGGGCCTCCAAGGCGCCCTCCGTAGCCGCCCGGCGCTCGCCGTGGCACTACGGTGGGCTACCGTCCGCCTGCACCTGGAGTTCGAATGTCGATGCTGCTGCCCCTGCTGCTGGCCTGTGCCCCCAAGATCGCGCCCACCTCGGCCCCCGATCCAGCCGGCCTCGCCATCGATCCAGCCGTCACGGCGGGCACCCTCGAGAATGGGCTGCGCTACTTCATCGAACCGAACCCCTTCCCGAAGGACCGCGCCGAGCTGCGCCTGGTGGTGTACGCCGGCTCCACCCAGGAGGACGACGACCAGCGAGGCGGCGCGCACCTCGTCGAACACATGGCGTTCAACGGCACCCGCGACTTCCCAGGCAGCGCGCTCATCTCGTTCCTCGAGTCGTCCGGGGTCCAGTTCGGCGCCGACCTCAACGCCCACACGGCCTTCGAGGAGACCGTCTACAAGCTGCAGGTGCCCACCGACGACCCGACCATGCTGCCGCAGGCCCTCAAGGTGCTCGACAACTGGGCCGAGGGCATCCTCTTCGATCCCGACGAGGTCGAAGCCGAGCGGCGGGTCGTGCTGGAGGAGTGGCGCAACCGCCGCGGCGCCGGCACCCGCGCCTGGGACGCGCTGCGGCCCCTGCTCTACCACCAGTCGCCCTACGCCGACCGAGACGTCATCGGCACCGAAGAGAGCCTGCAGGGCATGTCCCGCGAGGCCCTGGTCCGCTTCTACGACGACTGGTACCGCCCGGAGCTGATGGCCGTCATGGTGGTGGGCCCGGTCGACGTGGCCGCGGTCGAGGCCGAGATCCAGCGAGCCTTCGGAGACAACGCCACCCCCCCCGACGCCCGCCCGCGCCTGCCGGTACCGGTGCCCGGTCACCCCGAGCCGCTCATCCTCTCGCGGGCCGATCCTGAGGTCACCCGGTCGGGCGTGGCCCTGATGGAGAAGGTGGACTGGACCTGGCCGCGCACCGAGGCCGGCGTCCGCGACCTCTTCATCGAGCGCACCTACTTCGACCTGCTGGGCGAGCGCCTGCAGGTCGTGGCCCGCGAGGCCGACGCGCCCTTTCTCTCGGGCGGGGTCGGCTTCGAAGACCTCAACCGCGAGCGGGGCCTGTACTCGATGGGCGCCAGCGCCCGGGTGGGCCACGAGCTCGACGCCCTCGAGGCCCTCATCTGGGAGACCCGCCGCGCCGCCCAGCATGGCTTCCACCCCTCCGAGCTGGAGCGCTCGCGGGCCGATCAGCTTCGGATGGCCGAGTCCTGGCTCACCGAACGCGACCACGCCCCATCCCGCGACGCCATCGGCGAGCTGGTCCGGCACTTCCTCGACGACGAGTGGATGGCCGGGACCGAGGCCGAGGTGGCCTACTACCGCCAGATCCTCCCCACGGTCACGCTGGACGAGCTGCAGGCCTTCGCCCGGCGCTTCCACACCGGCGAGAGCCGCGTGGTCGTGGTGACCGTGCCCGGGGGCGCGGGCGCCGCGCCGCCGCCCTCCGACGCGCAGGTGCGCGAGGCCCTCGACCGGGCCGACGCCACCGAGCACATCCCGTGGGAGCCCGTGGTGGCCGAGGGGCCCCTCGTCACCGAGCCGCCAGCCCCGGGCGCCGTGACCGAGACCGCCGAGATCGCCGACATCGGTGTGACGCAGTGGACCCTCTCGAATGGCGCGACGGTGCTGGTCAAGCCCACCGACCTCGCCAACGACGAGATCCTGCTCGCCGCCTGGTCGCCGGGCGGCCGGTCGCTGGTGGCCGACGCCGACTACCACTCGGCCGCGGCCGCGGCCTCGATCGCGCTGCGCTCGGGGGTCGGCCCCTTCACCGATCGCCAGCTGGGACAGGTGCTCGCCGGTCACGACGCGGGCGTCGGCGTGTCGATCGGCCAGACCTGGGAGCAGGCCTGGGGGAGCACGCGGCCGGCCGATCTCGAGCTCACCCTGAAGCTCCTCCACCAGCGCATGGTGCGCCCGCGCTTCGACCCCGACATGGTGGCCCTCGATCGCCAGAATCGCGTCGAGCGCCTCGAGCGGCGCACCCAAGACCCCGCGGCCCGCTTCGCCGACCTGCGCGATGAGGTGCTGTGGGGCAACCACCTGCGGTACCGCGCCTGGACCACCGAAGACGTCGCCCAGATCGACGCCGAGGTGGTCGAGCGGGTGTACCGAGAGCGCTTCGACAACGCCGCCGACTTCACCTTCGCCATCGTGGGGGACGTCGACATCGACGCGCTGCAGCCGCTGGTCGAGCGCTGGATCGGCGGCCTGCCGGGCGATCCAGCGGCCCGGGAGACCTGGGCCGACGTGCTGCCGCGGCAGGCCCACGGGCCCCGCCGCGAGGTGCTCGCTGCCGGCCAAGAGCCGCTCGCGCAGGTCCAGCTCATCCTCCCTCGAGACACCGACGCCTCACGCGAGCTGCTGCACCGGGCCGAGGTGGTCGAGCGCCTCGCGGCCATGCGGCTGCGCACCCGCATCCGGGAGCAGCTCGGCGGCACCTACGGCGTCGACGTCCAGGCCCGCCTGTGGCAGCTGCCCGAGCCGGGCGCGCGGGTGACCGTGTCGTTCCGCTGCGATCCCGAGCGGGTGGACGAGCTGCTCGCCGCCACCCGCTCGGGAT
>JBDQIL010000334.1:0-5513 GCA_040264415.1 Myxococcota bacterium | reverse complement strand
GGCCCTGGCCCGTTTCGACGCCCGGGGCCGCCCGCACTACCGCGCCCTGGCCCAGGCCAACCTCGCCCGCTGGCGCAAGCAGGCCGCGCCGCGCGACCACTCGGGCCTCGACCTCCGCGTGCTGCCCGGCGACTGGGGCGACGTCACCCAGGCCCTCACCCGCGAGTGGGGCGTGTGCTTCGCGGTGCTCAACATGGCCAACGCCTTCTGGCCCGGGGGCGGCTACGTCGAGGGCATGGCCGCCCAAGAGGAGAACCTCTTTCGGCGCACCGACTGCCACTTCTCGGTGCCGGACTCCGACATGGGGGCCGACGAACATTACCGCCCCGCGGTCAGTCGGCTGCTCGCGGCGCGCGACGGACGCGTCTACCTCGACACCGACACGCCTCGGGTCTGCCTGCGGGGCTCGGAGGACCGGTCGCGCCCGGACCTCGGCTACCCATGGCTGACCGACGACGCGGTCTTTCCCTTCTTCGAGCTGCGCGCGGCGGCCGTGAACCGGAAGCGCCACCCCCGCTTCGACCCCGCCGAGATGGGCCGCCGCGTCGCCGCCCAGCTCGACACGCTGATCGACGCTGGCGTGCGCCACGCCGTGCTCAGCGCCTTCGGCTGTGGGGCCTTCGGCAACCCGGCGCCGGAGGTGGCCCGGCTGTACCGCGATGAGATTGCGGTCCGTGAGGAGCACTTCGACTGCATCGCCTTCGGCATCTTCCACGCTGGCTATGGGCCGGACAACTTCACGCCCTTCCGAGAGGCGCTGGTGTCGTGACGGGCCACATGCGGGGGTGTGGCGAGCACCAACCGGCCATGCAGACCCCCGACTCGATCCCCTCCACGTCCGGTCATATTATGTCCGCCACCCACCCTGGCCGCGTGTGACACCTCGGGGTGCCTTCTGTTGGAGCCCTCCGTGCCCACCCCCACCCATGCCGCCCAGGCCGTCCTCGCCGGCCTGCGCCCCGACCGCGTCCGCCGCGTCCATCGCCGGGTGCTCCCTCTGTCCTGCTCCTGGCACGGCCCGCGGCTGCGCCACCAGACCCAAGACCACGACGGCATGCGCACCATCACCGACCTCTGGCTGCGGCCCTCGGGCGGCGTACAGGCGGTGGTGTGCCCGTGCCTCGACGACACCACGGGCGAGCCGCTGTCCTGTGACCACGCGGTGGGACTGCTCGCGCGCCTGATCGAGGGCCTGCACGAGTCGTCGGAGCCCGCTGTGCACCCGCTGCTCTCCCGCTCGGCCGCCCAGGTGCGCGCTCGCCTGCGCCGAAACGACGCCCAAGACCTCTGGGAGCTGCCCGGCGCGCAGCTCTACCAGCGCCACTTCGCCGACACCGCGCCCGCTGGAGCGACGGTGGGCGAGGCCCTGCTGGGCGACGCGGCGGCCTGGGGCCTGCCGCACCGCACGCGCCTGGCCGAGGCCTTCGAGCGGGAGCTCGCGCAGCGTCGCCTCGGGCGCAAGGCCGCTCCCTGGCGCGCGCAAGCGGCCGAGTCTGCACACGTCCAAGCCTTCCTCGACGCCGTGCAGACCGAGCGGAGCCGCCGGCTGGCGCACACGGCCTCTCTGCACGCGCCGGGTGAGCCGCTGAGCGGTCGGCTTCGCGTCGACGTGGCACCGCTCACCATCCACTGGACCTCGATGAAGCGCCGCTGCGCCACCACGGGCGGGCCGCTGCGGCTCACGATGGCCTGGGGCGGCGACGGCCTGCGCCTGCGCTGCGACGACGGCACCACTCCGATCGACACCTGCCCCGATGCGGTCGACCTGCTCGGCGGCGTGCTCGACCACTGGGCGGGGCATGGCAGCAAGCGCAGCGTGGCGGCCCTGCGCGAGGGGCTGGCCGCGCCGCCCTGGCGGCAAGATGTCGCCTCGCTCGACGCCGTCTTCGACAGCCTCGGCATCGCGCCCACGCCGGCCATCCACACCGCGAAGTCCGAGGACGACCCCGACGAGATGCAGCTCGGCTGGCAGGTGGACTGGGGCGATGGCTACGGCTGGTGGATCCGCCCGGTGATGACGCGCCCCTACAAGCGCCGGACCGGCCTGCGGATCTTCGAGGTTCACCCCTACGACCTCACCCACAAGCTCGAGAGGTACACGCGCCAGGACCGCGCCATCCTGCGCGTGGCCGGGTCGGCCTACGGGCTCCACCGCTGTCAGGCGCCGGCCGCCTTCGCCGCGGCGATCGACCACCCCCGGCTGATCGGGGCCGACCAGGAGCGGGTGCGCCTGCGCATGGGGTCGCTGGGTCTCCACCTCTCGGCGACCCCTGACGGCGGCGTGGCGGTCGGCTTTCGAGACGGCGCGAGCGGTCGAACGCTCCCGGCCGACTCCGTGGCAGCGTTGCTGCAGCGACGCCAGGGCGGCGCCATCTGCGTCGACACGGGCACCCATCCCTGGACGGTCTTGCCCATCGACGACGCGATGGAGGACCTGGCCTTCGCCCTGATCGACGCCGGGATGCGCTTCCCGGCCGGCGCGCGGGGCGCGATGCTCGAGCGGCTCCCGGCGCTGCGCGCGGTGTTCGACCTCGACCTCGACGCGTCTCTCAGCGGCCGCGCGGTGGCCCCCGACCTGCGTCCGTTCGTGCGGCTGGCCCCGCTGCGGGCGGGCCCCATCGAGGTGGAGGTGGCCCTGCGTCCGCTGCCCGGCGGGCCGCTGGTCGCGCCCGGCGCGGGCCCGGTCGAGCTCGAAGGCGTCTCGGGGGCCGAGCGCGTCCACACGGTCCGGCAGATGAACGATGAGGCAGCGGCGGTGCGCGAGGCGCTGGGCCCCGACGCCGACCTGCTCGACGCCGGCCCGGTCTCGCGCCTCGACCTCACCGACGACACCCTCGCCCGCTTGCAGCGGCTGCAGGAGCGGGCCGAGGCGGGCGCGCTCACCCTCGAGTGGACCCACGACGCCCTGCGGGTGACCGGCACGGCCGGGCCGCGGGCGCTGCGGGTGTCGATTGGCGGCGGTCGCGACTGGCTCGGCCTGGGCGGAGAGCTGCAGGTGGGCGGCGCCAGCCTCGACCTGCACCGCGTGATGGAGGCCGTGCGCACCGGCCGGCGCTTCGTCCAGCTCGACAGCGGGGACTGGGTGTCTCTCACCGACCAGCTGCGCGACCGCCTCGCCCGGTTGTCGAGGCGCGTCCGCACCGACCGCCGGGGCCGCACCAGCCTCGCGCCCCTCTCTGGCGAGGCGCTGGCCGAGCTGGCCGAGGCGGGCGCCGAGGTGGAGATGCCCCCGTCGCTGCAGGTGGAGGCCGCGCGCCTCCGCGAGTCCCGCGACCGCGACTTCTCTGTCCCCGACGGCCTGCAGGCCACGCTGCGCCCCTACCAGGCCGACGGGCTGCGCTGGCTGCAGCGGCTGGCCCACTGGGCGCCGGGGGCCTGCCTGGCCGACGACATGGGCCTGGGCAAGACCCTCCAGGCGCTCGGGCTGCTGCTCCACCGCCAGACCGGCGGGCCCGCTCTGGTGGTCGCGCCCACCTCGCTCGCAGCCAACTGGGTCTCCGAGGCAGCCCGCTTCGCGCCGGGTCTCGAGCTGCGCACCTACCGCGGCCGCGACCGCGAGCGGCTCCTGCACGACGTGGGCCCGGGGGTGGTCCTGGTCACCAGCTACGACCTGATGCGCCGCGACGCCGAGCAGCTCGGCGCCCTCGACTTCCACACCGTGGTCTTCGACGAGTCGCAGGCCCTCAAGAACCCGGCCAGCCAGACCGCGCGGGTGGCGGTGGGCCTGCGCGGTCGGTTCTGCCTCGCCCTCAGCGGCACGCCGGTCGAGAACCGGTCCGAAGAGCTGTGGAGCCTGTTCCGGGGGCTCGTGCCGGGCCTGCTGGGGTCGCTGCAGTGGTTCCGCGACGCCCTCGCCCGGCCCGCCGACCTCGGCGATCCCGAGGCCCGCGCGCGCCTCGCCGCCCTCGTCGCGCCCTTCCTGCTGCGCCGCACGAAGGCCGAGGTCGCCCAAGACCTCCCGGCCCGCACCGAGCAGCTGCGCCGCATCGCGCTGACCTCAGGCGAGCGGCGGCTCTACGACGCCGCCCGGCTCGCAGCCATGCAGCTCCGCGAAGAAGACCCCCGGCAGGCCCGCTTCGCCGTGCTCAAGGCGCTCACGCGCTTGCGACAGCTCGCCTGCGATCCACGCCTCGTCGACCCCTCCACCCGCGTGCGCAGCAGCAAGCTCGCCGCCCTGCGCGAGCTGGTCGATGGCCTGGTGCAGCAAGGCGAGCAGGTGCTGGTCTTCAGCCAATTCACCAGCCTGCTCGACCGGGCCGGCGGCGTCTTGGACCACCATCGCTTGCTGCGGTTGGACGGCCGCACCCCAGCGGGCACCCGCGCCCGCCGCGTGAGCGCGTTTCAGCAGGGCGACGCCGACGTGTTCCTCATCTCCCGGAAAGCGGGCGGCACCGGCCTCAACCTCACCGCCGCCACCATCGTCATCCACCTCGACCCCTGGTGGAACCCGGCCGCCGAAGACCAGGCCACCGACCGCGCCCACCGCATCGGCCAGCACCGCCCGGTCACCGTCTACCGCCTCATCGCCGAGGGCACGGTGGAGGAGGGCGTGCTGGAGATGCAGGCGGCCAAGCGCGAGCTGGTCGAGGGGCTGCTGTCTGGCGCCCGGAAGGCCAGCGCGGTGTCGTTCGACGACCTGATGGCGCTGGTGGCAGGGGCGGCGTGAGGGGTGGGGCTCCACCACACGAACGGCGCCCGCAGACCCCAGCCTCACTCCTCGTCGCCGGCCATTACGAGCGGCGCGGTCGAGAGCACCACCCCGTCGCCATACTCGCCCTCGGTGACGCAGGCGAAGAGCGGTGGATCGTCGGGCCGAGGGAGGCGCTCCAGCAGGTCGAAGGCCGCGTGGTACAGCGGGCCCTCGCGCTCGCGCAGCTCGTCGTCCGAGCCCTCCAGCTCGTCGCCCAGCGCCTCACGCGCGAACGCGAGCAGGCCCGCCTCGCACCAGCTCTCCACCTCGGCCTCGCAGTCCGTGAAGAGCAGGATGTGGGCGCAGGGGTTGAACATCGGGAAGGGCCAGCCCCGCAGCCACACGTCTCTGCCGCAGGCGCCGCAGTCCAGCCACTGAGCGAGGCTGGGGTCGCTCGGTAGGGGGGCGTCGATCCGATGCAGCATGGGGGGCTCCGAGGCGCGTCCGGGTGTGGGCGAATGGGGGGCGCACGGCCGGTGCGAGGCGCCCCTCAGCCCGGGTCTCGGGAGAGCCGCGCTTCAAGGATACCCGGCGCCGGCCGCCGCAGATCCAGCCAGGATGCGGGGCCCTCGGAGTCGCCCAGCACCGGGTCGACGATGGCGAGCGCGTCCAGCTCCACTGTGGTCGCGAGGAGCGCGTTGAACAGCAGGTCTTCGGCTTCCGGCGTGGGAATCGGCCACGCCGCGAGGCCGCCCCCGACGAGGGGGGGTAGCGGCAAGGCCGCCGCCACGGCATCCCGCCGGACGAGGCGCTGGTGGGCGCGCAGCGGGGTGACGAGGAGGCGATGTTCGACCCGCAGCGAGGGGGGAGCGGCCGCGGCCGC
>JBDQIL010000333.1:0-5516 GCA_040264415.1 Myxococcota bacterium | reverse complement strand
GGAGACCGGCAGTCGGGCGCGCACCTGCGACAGCCCGATCCAGTCGCCGCCGCCCACGAGGCTCGCCGCGAGCCAGGGGTCGAAGCTGCCGGTGGCCCCCGGCACGAAGGGCGCCGACGGGCCGCTCGGCCCGAGCGGCAGGCTCAGGCCGGGGCGAAGCTCCAGGGCGAGGTCGGAGCGGTCGAGCGGGCGCCAGGCCCCCGCGATAACCGCGTCCCACGGCGTGAGACCGGCCGACGGCGCCCACTGCAAGGGCAGGTTGAGCGTGGCCGACCAGGCCTCACTCACGCCCACCTCGGCGCGCGCCGCGGCCTGAATCAGGCCGAGATCACCCTGGCTCACCACCGCGGTCGAGCCGAGGCTGGTGGCCACCTGTCCGGGCTGAAGCCCCGCGTCGAAAGAGGACCTGCCGACCGGCAGGTTGGCGCCCGTTCAGGCGCTTCAGGTCGCGTGGGCGGGCTGGGCCGCCATGGCGAACAGCCCGAAGGCGGCCGAGACGCAGGGGAGCAGCGATCTCACGCCTCGCCCTCGGGCACGAGCGCCGACGCGACCAGATAGGCCTCGACCGCGCCCACCGCCTCTTCCACCGTGTCACCGTCGATGCTGACGGTCACCGCGGGGTCTTCGGGGGCCTCGAAGGCCGCGCCCTGCAGCAGGGCCGCGAAGGGGTCGCGGCTGCGCTCGGCGCTGAGGTTCTCTGGGGTCGCGACGTGAACCTCGACGTAGCGGGTGTCGCCCACAGACTCGGCGAAGCGCGAGCGCTCCCCCAGCCCGGGCATGTCGCCCGACACGATGGTCACCACGCCGGCGTCGGCCAGCCGGCGCGCCAGGATGGGCCACACCGCGGGCCAGGCCCGCTCGGGGATGTCGCTGTAGCGGGCGTCGCGCGGGTCGAGGACGGTGGCGACGCAGCCGCGGTCGAAGAGCCGCCGCTCGAGGCCGAAGGCCAGGGCCGAGCGGCCCGAACCCAGCGCCCCGACCAGCCCGACCACGAAGCCGGCGTGGCCGGTGGCGTCGGCCCGCTCGAGCGGGCTCACCTGGGTCTCGGTGCCCAGATCGACGCCCTCGCTCACGGCCGTGCGGTCTCGGGGCTCGGCGATCATCGCCGCGCCCACGGTCACGTTGGTCATCGAGTCGATGATGATGAACGCGCCAGTGCCGCGGTTCTTCTTGTACGCGTCGAAGACCAGCGGCCGGTGCGTGGTGAAGCGCACCAGCCCGATCTCGTTGAGCTTGAGCTCGGTGACCTGGTTCTGGTGCTCGAGGCTCTCCAGATCGATGCGCCAGGCGACCTCGTCCACGTTGGTGCGCACATAGCGGGTGGTGTGCTTGATCATGTAGGACCGGCGCACGTCGAGCGGCGTGTCCGACATCCACACGACCATGGCGTCGAGGTGGCGGCCCACGAAGGGGTCGGCGTCGGCGGGCACGAGCATGTCGCCGCGAGACACGTCGATCTCGTCTTCGAGGCGGAGGGTGACCGACTGGGGCGCGTAGGCCTGGTCGAGGGTGCCGCCGTAGGTGTCGATGGACTCGACCACCGACTCTTGGCCGTTGGGCAGCACCTTCACCCGGTCACCCGGCTTGACGATGCCCGAGACCACCTGGCCTGCGAAGCCGCGGTAGTCGAGGTTGGGGCGGATGACGGTCTGCACCGGGTAGCGGAAGTCGTCGAGGTTCTGGTCGCCCGAGATCTCGACCGTCTCGAGGAACTCGAGCACCGTGGGGCCCTCGTACCAGGGCGTGCGGTGCGGGCTGCGCTCGACGATGTTGACGCCCATCAGGGCGCTGGCCGGGATGGTGTCGACGCTGCGGAAGCCGAGGCCGTCCGAGAAGGCCTTGAAGTTGGCGAGGATGTCGGTGTAGACGGCCTGGTCGTAGTCCACCAGGTCCATCTTGTTGACCACGACGAGCAGGTGCGGGATGCCCAGCAGGTCGGCGATGTAGGCGTGGCGGCGCGACTGCTGCAGCACGCCCAGCCGCGCATCGATCAGGATGATCGCCACGTTCGCCGTGCTCGCGCCCGTGGCCATGTTGCGCGTGTACTGCGTGTGGCCCGGCGTATCGGCGATGATGAACTTGCGGTGCGGCGTGCTGAAGTAGCGGTACGCCACGTCGATGGTGATGCCCTGCTCGCGCTCGGCGCGCAGGCCGTCGGTGATGCGCGCGAAGTCGATGGCCTGCTCGCCGGTGGCGGTGGTCTTCACCGCGTCCTTGAGCTGGTCGTCGTAGACACCCTTGGTGTCGTGGAGCAGCCGCCCGATGAGGGTGGACTTGCCGTCGTCCACCGACCCCACCGTGACGAAGCGCATCAGCTCCTTGTTCTCGTTCTGCTCGAGGAAGGCCAGGATGTCGCTCTTGATGAGCTCCGTCTCGGCATCTTGCTGTTGACTGATGGTAGACATCCTAGAAATACCCCTCGCGCTTCTTCTGCTCCATGGAGCCGTCTTCGTCGAAGTCGATGAGCCGGTTCTCGCGCTCGGACATCCGGGTGAGCATCATCTCTTGGATGATCTCGGGGATGCTCGTGGCGCCCGACTCGATGGCGCCGGACAGCGGGTAGCAGCCCAGCGTACGGAACCGCACCGTGCGCTGCTCGACCCGCGCGGCCGCGTCTGGCACCTTCTCGAGGATGCGGTCGTCATCCACCATGATGAGCGTGCCGTCGAGGTTGATGACCGGCCGCTGCTTGGCGAAGTACAGCGGCACCACCGGGATCTGCTCCATCCAGATGTACTGCCAGATGTCGAGCTCGGTCCAGTTGGAGATCGGGAAGACCCGGATGCTCTCGCCCTGGTGGATGCGGCCGTTGTAGAGGTTCCAGAGCTCGGGGCGCTGGTTCTTCGGGTCCCACTGGTGGAACTTGTCGCGGAAGGAGTAGATGCGCTCCTTGGCCCGCGACTTCTCCTCTTCGCGGCGGGCGCCGCCGAAGGCCGCGTCGTACTTGTACTTGTTGAGGACCTGCAGGAGCCCCTGGGTCTTCATGACGTTGGTGTGGACCTGGCTGCCCGAGTCGAACGGGTTGATGCCGGCGGCCACGCCTTCGGGGTTGATGTGCACCCGGAGGTCGATCTTGTGCTTCTTCGCGAACTCGGTCCGGAACGCGTACATCTCCTGGAACTTCCAGGTGGTGTCTACGTGCTGGAACGGGAAGGGCGGCGGACCCGGCGCGAAGGCCTTCATGGCCAGGTGCGCCATGACCGAAGAGTCCTTCCCGATGCTGTAGAGCATGACGGGGTTGTCGAACTCCGCGGCGACCTCGCGAATGATGTGGATGCTCTCGGCTTCCAGCATGCGCAGGTGCGACAGCGTGGGCCGGTCGAGCGTGGGGGCCGTCGTCAAGGGGTCCTCCAGGCGGATCGAGGGGGCGCGTTGGGGCGCCGGGACTGGCGGGGTAACCGGATCCGCCGGGCCGGTCGCACCGGGTGCGCCGACCCCCGGGCCGCCGCGTGGGCGACCCGGGGGGGCAGGAGCGAGCGGGGGGTCAGAGCAGGTTGGGATCGAAGTCCATCATGGGCTCCTTGCCCACCTGCGCCAGCTTGGCGAACAGGGTGGCCTCGGGCAGCACCATGCTGAAGAAGAACCGCGCGGTCTGGAACTTGGCGCGCTTGAGATCGCTGTCGTCGGCCTCGGTCTTCGAGACGTGCAGCAGCTGCTTGAGCCACACGGTGCCCAGGGTGACCAGGGCGAAGAAGTTGAGGTAGTTGGAGGCTGCGGCGCCCGCCAGCTCGGCGTCGGCCATCATCTTGCCGCCCAGGTCCATGGTGACCTGCTGGAGGCGCCCGGCCTGCTTGCCCAGCTCCGTGGCGAACCACTCGAGCTCGGGGTCGCCGGCGCACTCGCCCATGACCTCTTGCAGCTCTTGGGCGAAGGTCATCAGCAGGCGGCCGTTGCCGCGGGGCAGCTTGCGGCCCACGAGGTCGAGGGCCTGGATGTGGTTGGTGCCCTCGTAGATCATGGCGATGCGGGCGTCGCGGTAGATCTGCTCGACCGGCCAGTCTTGGGTGTAGCCGGCGCCGCCCATGACCTGCATCGACTCGCTGATGTTCTGGCAGCCGCGCTCCGAGCCGTACGACTTCATGACCGGGGTGAGCAGGGCCACGAGGTCTTTGGCCTTGTTGCGGGTGTCCTCGTCGACGCTGTGGTGGATGAGGTCGTAGTTGATGGCGATCCAGGCCGCGAGCCCGCGCAGGGCCTCGTTGGTGGACTTGACGTTGAGCAGCATGCGCCGCACGTCGGGGTGCACCAGGATGTTGTCGGCCGAGGCCTGCTCGTCGCGGCGGGCCGGGTTCAGCGAGCGGCTCTGGCGGCGGTCTTTGGCGAAGGAGAGGGCGGCCTGGTAGGCGGCCTCGGCCAGCGCGTAGCCCTCGATGCCCACGCTCAGGCGGGCGGCGTTCATCATGATGAACATGGTGCGCATGCCCTTGCCGGGCTCGCCTACCAGCCAGCCCTCGGAGCCGTCGAGGTTGATGACGCAGGTGGGCGAGGCGTGGATGCCCATCTTGTGCTCGAGGCCGCCGCAGCTCACGTTGTTGTAGGTGCCGTCTTCGAGGAACTTGGGCACGACGAAGGTGGAGATGCCCTTGATCCCCGGAGGCGCCCCGGGGAGCCGGGCCAGCACGAGGTGGATGATGTTGTCGGCGAGGTCGTGCTCACCGAAGGTGATCCAGATCTTGGTGCCGGTGAGCTTGTAGTGGTCGCCGTGCGCCTCGGCCTTGGTGGTGAGCAGGCCGAGGTCGGTGCCGCACTGGGGCTCGGTGAGGCACATGGTGCCCGACCACTCGCCCGAGCAGAGCTTCTCGAGGTAGCGCTCCTTCAGCTCGTCGGTGCCGGTGGCCACCAGGGCGTCGATGAGGCCGTTGGAGAGGCCTGGGCACATCGAGAAGGACTTGTTGGCGGCGATGAGCACCTCGGAGCCCACGAAGCCGAGCGTGTGCGGGCCGCCGGCGCCGCCCCACTCCTCGGGGTGCGAGAGGCTGAGGAAGCCGTTCTCGACGAACTTCTGGTAGACCTCGCGGAAGCCCTCGGGCGTCGTGACCGACTTGTCCTCGGGGTTGTAGACCAGGCCCGCACGATCGGCCTTGCCGTTGAGCGGCGCCAGCTCGTTCTCGCAGAACTTGGCGTACTCGGAGAGCATGGCCATGGCCGTGTCGATGTCGAAGTCTTCGAACGCCGGCAGGCTGACGAGCTTCTCGGTGTAGCCGAAGGCTTCGAGGTTGAAGCGGATGTCGTCGAGGGGGGCGGTGTAGTGGCTCACGGGTGCTCCGGGGCGGGGCGCTGAGAGGCGCGGGGCCCGAGGTGTGCGGGTGAATGAATGGTCATTCAGTATCGAGGTCTCGCGAATGCGCCATGCCTTCGCACCCTTTCCTGACGCCTCGATTCGAGAAGCGGGGATGCAGGCCGATCGAGCCGCCACCGCCGTGGGCGACGCCCGATCCGGGGGCGCGCTCAGGGTGCCTGGAGCGTGGCGCCGAGGGCCGCGACGAGGCCGTCGATCTGGGCGTCGGTGTGGGCGG